>NZ_JBQCMF010000001.1:0-81358 GCF_051965295.1 Arthrobacter sp. SAFR-023
CAGATCCGGCAGTTCATCCCGAACGAGTTCGCCACCCTCGGCGCCGACGGCTTCGGCTTCTCCGACACCCGCGCCGCAGCCCGCCGCTTCTTCAAGAACGACATCCACTCCGTCGTTGTAAAGACCCTGCAGCTGCTCGCAGCCAGGGGCGAGGTTGACGGACAGGCACCCGCGCAGGCAATCGAGAAGTACCGCCTGCTCAACGTGAATGCGGGCACCACGGGCAACGCCGGAGGCGAATCCTAATCCCCACCGCGCGGGAGTTTTTGTCCAGATAATCCCCACCCGCACCCTCGCCTCGCAAGCTCGGCCAGGGAACCCTGCGGGCGTGGCCCCAGCCTAAAATGAACGACGGCGGTCCCCACCCACGGTGGGGGCCGCCGTCGTCCGTTTGGGGTGCTTCCCCAGCGCCGGAGGGGTTGTGATGCAGCACAAGCGAAGTTGTAGCCTTTGCACAAAATGGAGCTTGTCCCGCAGGCACCGTATGCTCGGATTATGCCCGAGCCGTCCCCTGCCCCTGCACCGCGCAAACCGTCCTCCCGCACCATGTCTCCGGAGAAGACGGAGACCCTGAAAAAGCTCAGGGCCAGCGTCGGCCAGTTGTCCACCACCACCATGCGCCAGCTGGAGAAATCGCTGCCGTGGTACAGCCGGCTCAGTTCGGACGAGCGCTCCGCGCTGGGACTCGTGGCGCAGAACGGCATCGCCGCATTCGTCACTTGGTACGAGCGCCCCAGTTCCCCGTCCTGGATTCTTTCCGACGTTTTCGGTACTGCCCCGACGGAACTGACCCGGTCCATCAGCCTGCAGAAGGCGCTTCAGCTCATCCGGATCGTCGTGGAAGTGGTGGAGGACCAGGTCCCGGTAATCGCTCCCGAAGCGGACCAGCCCTCCCTTCGCGAAGCAGTCCTCCGGTACTCGCGCGAAGTGGCATTTGCCGCCGCCGACGTGTACGCCCGGGCCGCGGAATCCAGGGGATCCTGGGACACGCGGCTCGAAGCCCTGATCGTGGACGCCATCCTGCGCGGCGAAAACACCGACGCGCTGCGTTCCAGGATCGCCGCGCTCGGCTGGAAAGCACAGGAACGCTTCACCGTGATGGTGGGAAACTCGCCGTCGGAACCCAGCGCCAGCTACGTGAGCGAACTGCGGCGCATGGCGGGCCGGTACGCGGAGGATGCCCTCGTGGGGATCCAGGGCGACCGCCTCATCCTGATCCTGGGCGGCGTGCACGACCGGGAGACCGCGTATGTGAAGCTCAGCGAGATGTTCGCGCCCGGTCCGGTGGTTTACGGCGCGGAGGCCAGCTCCCTGCTCGAAGCCAGCGGCTCTGCGCAGTCAGCCTTCGCCGGGCTCACCGCCGCCCGGGCGTGGCCTGCCGCCCCGCGGCCGGTGGCGGCCGACGATCTCCTGCCGGAACGGGTCATTTCCGGGGATGATGCTGCCCGGCGGTCGCTGGTGAAGAACATCTACCGGCCGCTCCTCGCGGCGTCGAACGGGCTGGTGGAAACGCTCGGCACCTACCTGGAGCTGGGGCATTCACTCGAGGCGACAGCGCGTGAACTCTTCGTCCACGCCAACACCGTGCGGTACCGGCTCAAGCGGGTTTGTGACGTGACAGGCTGGGATCCGCTGCTCCCCCGGGAAGCTTTCGTGCTGCAGGCGGCCCTTGTGGTGGGGCGGCTTTCCACTCCCCCGAAGCCCGCCGTCGAGCGTGTTGCCGTGCGGAACACGAACTGAACCGTTGTAGACTTCCTACAATCTGACCCCGTGAGGTTGGTGTACGCAAACACCAATGAATCACCCGGTAATTTGGAAAGCTGGATACGTGCTTGCAATCGTCTGCCCTGGACAGGGCTCACAGACCCCCGGTTTCCTGGCCCCGTGGCTGGAACTGCCTTCCGTAGCAGGCCATCTGGCCTCCCTGAGCGAAATTGCAGGCATCGACCTCACGGCGCACGGGACCACCTCTGACGAGGAAACCATCAAGGACACTGCCGTCGCGCAGCCGCTTATCGTGGCGGCCGGACTGGTGGCCGCCAAGTCGCTGTTCGACGTCGAACTCAGCACGCTGCCGGTCATCCTGGCCGGGCACTCGGTGGGCGAGATCACAGCGTCGGCGCTGGCCGGCGTGCTCACCGAGAAGGAAGCCATGACGTTTGTGCGCGAACGCGCCAACAGCATGGCCGCGGCCGCCGCCGTTACCCCCACCGGCATGAGCGCCGTGGTGGGTGGCGACCCCGCCGAGGTCCTCGCCGCCATTGAGGCCGCCGGCGCGACGCCCGCAAACGTCAACGGCGCGGGCCAGACCGTCGCCGCGGGCACCTTCGAACAGCTCAAGGCCCTGGCCGAGAATCCGCCCGCCAAGGCGCGCGTGATTCCGCTGAAGGTCGCCGGCGCATTCCACACCTCGCACATGGCTCCCGCGGTGAGCGCCCTCGAGGCGCTCCGCCCGGAACTGCAGCCGCAGGCACCTGCCGTGCCGCTGCTGTCCAACTTCGACGGCCAGGAGGTCACCGCGGGCAACGCCGCCGTCGACAGCCTGATCGCCCAGGTCTCGCGCCCGGTCCGCTGGGACCTGTGCATGGAGAACCTCGTGAACCGCGGTGTCACTGGCGTGATCGAACTCGCTCCGGCGGGCACCCTGGCCGGACTGGCAAAGCGGGGCATGCCGGGGGTCAAGACCGTTGCTGTCAAAACGCCGGACCACCTGTCCGCGGCCCTTGCACTCTTCGCAGAACTGGAAGGACAGGCATGAGCACGCCGGTACTGAAGCAGACCCCGGTCAACGAGCACACCCGGATCCTGGGCATCGGCGCGTACCGCCCCGACGTCCTGGTCACCAATGAGGACGTGTGCCAGTGGATCGATTCCTCCGATGAGTGGATCCGCCAGCGCACCGGCATCGTCACCCGCCACCGCGCACCCGCCGACGTCAGCGTGATCGACATGGCCGAGGGCGCGGCCCGTGAGGCCATGGAGAAGGCAGGGATCGAGGCATCCCAGCTTGGCGCCGTCATCGTCTCCACGGTGACCCACCCGTACGCCACGCCGTCGGCTGCCGCGAGCCTCGCCGACCGGCTGGGCGCCACGCCTGCCCCCGCCTTCGACATCTCCGCTGCCTGTGCCGGCTACTGCTACGGCATAGCACAGGGCGATGCGCTGGTCCGTTCGGGGGCCGCCAACTACGTCCTCGTAGTGGGCGCCGAAAAGCTCTCCGACGTCATCGACAACCGCGAACGCACCATCTCGTTCCTGCTGGGTGACGGCGCCGGAGCCGTTGTCATCGGCCCGTCGGACACCCCCGGCATCGCTCCCTCGGTGTGGGGTTCGGACGGCAGCAAGTGGGATGCCATCGGCATGACCCGCTCCATGCTGGACGTCCGCGACCTTGGCATGGCGGCACGCCGGTCTGACTCCACCGGTGACCTCGCGCTCCTCGAAGAGGCGCAGGAGCTCTACCCGACCCTCCGCCAGGACGGCCAGACGGTGTTCCGCTGGGCGGTCTGGGAGATGGCCAAGGTGGCCCAGCAGGCGCTGGAAGCCGCCGGCGTCCAGGCCGAGGACCTGGTGGCCTTCATTCCGCACCAGGCCAACATGCGGATCATCGATGAGATGGTAAAGAAGCTCAAGCTGCCCGAGACCGTTACGGTCGCGCGGGACATCGCCGATGCCGGCAACACCTCGGCGGCATCGATCCCCCTGGCGACGCACCGCCTGCTCCAGGAAAACCCCGCACTCAGCGGTGGACTGGCCCTGCAGATTGGCTTCGGCGCCGGACTGGTCTTCGGCGCCCAGGTAGTTGTCCTTCCGTAGCAATTCCGATAACCAAGCCGCAACCGCGGTTTGCCCCATTTCCGGCATCCCCTGCCGGCAATAACAAGAAAAGGAGCCATCAATGGCTAGCAACGAAGAAATCCTGGCCGGACTGGCTGAAATCGTCAACGAAGAGACCGGCCTGGCCCCCGAGGCTGTCGAGCTGGACAAGTCCTTCACCGAGGACCTGGACATCGACTCCATCTCCATGATGACCATCGTCGTCAACGCCGAAGAGAAGTTCGGCGTCCGCATCCCCGACGAAGAGGTCAAGAACCTCAAGACCGTCGGCGACGCCGTGGACTTCATCTCCGGCGCCCAGGCGTAAGCAGGACACGCCTTCGTTGGCGTCAGCCTCTACAGGCTCCAGCCCTCGCGGCTGAACCCGGCTGGCCGGACCGGACGCACGTATTCCGGACCGGCCAGCCGATGCACCACCCCTAAATTTTCTTGCAGAATTCCCCGCACGCCACCCACTCAGGCCTCCGGCCAGCAGCACAGGACACGGCAGGCGCACCGACAGAGAGTGATCCCATGACACGCAAAGTAGTCATTACAGGTCTGGGTGCCACCACGCCCATCGGCGGCGACGTACCCACTATGTGGCAGAACGCGCTGAAGGGGGTTTCCGGAGCCCGCACCCTCGAGGATGAGTGGGTCGCCAAGTACGAACTGCCGGTCCACTTCGCTGCCCGGTGCACCACGCCCGCCCTTGACGTCCTGTCCCGCGTTGAAGCCAAGCGCATGGACCCCTCAACGCAGTTCGGGGTCATCGCCGCCCGCGAGGCCTGGGCCGACTCCGGCATCACCGAAATCGACCCCGACCGCCTGGCCGTCGCGTTCGCCACCGGCATCGGCGGCGTCTGGACGCTCCTGGACGCGTGGGACACGCTGAAGGAGAAGGGCCCCCGCCGCGTCCTGCCCATGACGGTTCCGATGCTCATGCCCAACGGTGTGGCCGCCGCTGTCAGCCTGGACCTGGGCGCCCGCGCCGGTGCGCACACCCCTGTCTCCGCCTGCGCATCCGGTACGGAAGCCATGCACCTCGGACTGGACCTGATCCGCTCCGGCAAGGCCGACGTCGTGATGTGCGGTGGCGCCGAAGCGGCCATCCACCCGATGCCGCTGGCGGCGTTCTCCTCGATGCAGGCACTCTCCCGCCGCAACGACGATCCCGAGCACGCCTCGCGTCCGTACGACCTTGACCGTGACGGCTTCGTCATGGGCGAAGGCGCCGGCGCGCTGGTGCTTGAAGCCGAGGAGCACGCCCTCGCCCGCGGCGCACGCATCTACGGCGAACTCGCCGGCACGTCCGTGACCGCCGACGCTTACCACATCACGGCACCGGACCCCGAAGGCCTGGGCGCCACCCGCGCACTCAAGGCAGCCATGTTCGATGGCCGCATCCAGGCGGAGGACGTGGTCCACGTCAACGCCCACGCAACGTCCACGCCGGTCGGTGACAAGCCGGAGTACACGGCCCTGAAGGCAGCGCTCGGCAGCCACGTCGAGAACGTTGCCGTCTCGGCTACCAAGTCGCAGATGGGCCACCTGCTCGGAGCCTCCGGCGCCGTCGAGGCCGTCCTCACCGTCCTGGCGGTGCATGAACGCAAGGCCCCTGTCACGATCAACCTCGAGAACCAGGACCCGGAGATCCCGCTCGACGTCGTGACTTCCGTCCGCGCCCTGCCGGCCGGCGACATCGTTGCGCTCAGCAACTCCTTCGGCTTCGGCGGGCACAACGCCGTCGTTGCCATCCGCAGCGTGTGATGTGACCTGATTGGACGCTGAAGCAGCCCCCGCCAGTTAACTGGCGGGGGCTGCTTCGTTGCTATGGGGGATTGCTGCTGGCTGTCGCGTCAGCCTGCTCAGCAGTGTTAGCCGAGCTGCCCTCAGCCGACCTGGTGCAGCCAGCGCACCGGCGCGCCTTCGGCGGCGTGCCTGAAGGGTTCCAGCTCCTCGTCCCACGCCTCGCCGAGGGCAAGCGACAGCTCGTGGTAGACGGCGGAGGGATCGCCGGCGCCGGCCTCGTAGGCGTAGCGGATCCGGTCCTCGGACACCATGATGTTGCCGTGCACATCGGTCACGGCATGGAAAATGCCCAGTTCAGGTGTGTGGGACCAGCGTCCGCCGTCCACGCCCTGGCTGGGTTCTTCGGTGACCTCGAAGCGCAGATGCGCCCAGCCCCGGAGGGCAGACGCGAGCTGCGCACCTGTCCCCTGCGCGCCGGTCCAGGACAGCTCCGAGCGGAACATGCCGGGCGCGGCGGGCTGAGGGGTCCATTCCAGGTCCGTTCGCTTGTCCACGACGGATCCAATGGCCCACTCAACATGAGGGCACAGTGCGGTAGGGGCCGAGTGAATAAACAGCACACCGCGGGTCATTGCAACAGACATTCCATCCTCCATAGCTGTAGGTACGTCTTCCCCAACGACCTGCATGGACGGGATACTTGCTGCTTTGGGCGCCGCGTGGTGCCGGTGATTCCTGCCAATCTATGAAATTACCTGCCGGGCTGACAAGAGGCGCTTGGAGACAAGTGCTTCAAGCACAACTTGAAAGTTGCCGAACTTGGATCTTATTGTGCCGTACACCGTCTAATTACGCCAGTGCAATTCGGCGTGGTGTAGAAGACGCGCCGGTGTAAAGCGCCTAGGCGCGCGGATGGGCCTGCTGATAGCTCTTGCGCAGCCGGTCCACCGACACGTGGGTGTAGATCTGGGTGGTGGCAAGGCTGCTGTGACCGAGGATTTCCTGGACCGCCCGGAGGTCGGCTCCGCCATCGAGCAGATGCGTGGCGGCGGCGTGCCGCAGGGCGTGCGGGCCGGTAGCCGATGTATCGCCCAGCGCCTCGAACAGTCCCTTCACCACGCTCCGGACCTGGCGCTGGTCCACGCGGCGGCCGCGCATCCCGAGGAACAGGGCCGGGCCGCTGTCCGGGACTGCTAGGTTTCCCCGCCCGCGGCGGAGCCAGTCGTCGACGGCGAGCGCAGCCGGGAGCCCGTACGGCACCGTCCGTTCCTTGTTGCCTTTGCCGAGCACACGGAGGGTTCTGCGGTCGGGGTCGAGGTCATCGACGTCCAGACCCGCCAGCTCACCGACCCGGACACCCGTGGCGTAGAGCAGCTCGACCATGGCCCGGTTGCGGAGGGCCACGGGATCACCGTCTTTCGCTGCTTCATTGAGGTCGTCCAGCAGCCGGGCGAGCTGCTGCTGCTGCAATACCCCCGGCAGTGAGCCGTCGCGCTTGGGGGCCTGCAGGCGCAGGGCAGGATCAGTTTGGATAAGTTCTTCCCGCAACGCCCAAGCGGTGAAGCTCCGCGCCGTCGCGGCGCGGCGCGCAAGGGTGGAACGTGACGCTCCAGCCTCGCTCTGGCTGCCCAGCCAGCGCCGCAGGGTTCCCAGCTCGAGCCCCGCGGGATCTGTGACGCCTTCGCCTGCCGCATAGCCCAGCAGACTGGAGACATCGGACAGGTACGCACGCACCGTGTGCTCGGACCGGGCCCGCTCACCCGTCAGGTACCGTCCGAACCCCGTGACGGCCTGGGCGAGGGCCGCCGGCAGTTCTTGTTTCTCCACTCCCTTACTGTCCCAGCATTTGGCATGGAACCAAGGAACGGCACGCCAATCATGAAACCGCAGCATTCATGTAACGGCGCACCGCCCGGCGAGGGGGACGTCGCCGGGCGGCAGGCGCTATGTTGATTGCTTGGTGCGCTTCCAGCCTCCCTTCTCGGATTTGGCCAGCCCCAGCAGCGACAGCCTGCCAAGGCCCGCGCGCACCGATTCAGCACCCAGTCCGGCCACACTGCAGAGTTTTTCGACGGAGCTGGCGGACCGCAGCGGGAGCGCGTCCAGCAAGATCAGGTCCTCGAGCGTCAGGCCGTCGTGATCGGCGGACTGCCCGCTCTTCTCATCAGGCAGGGACTGGCCGCTGGGCGCCGCAAGCTCGGCGATCTCCCCCGCATCGGTGACACAGACAGCGCCGCCCTCGCGCAGGATCCGGTGGCAGCCGGCCGAGTTGGCGCTGTGGACAGATCCGGGGACAGCTCCGACCGCACGGCCCAGGGTTTCCGCGTGATGGGCGGTATTCAGGGCCCCGGACCGCCACCTGGCCTCCACCACAACCGTGACGGACGCAAGGGCAGCGATCAGCCGGTTCCGCTGAAGAAACCGGTAGCGGGTGGGGGCGGAGCCGGGCGGAACTTCGGCGAGCACGGCGCCCTGGTTGGCTACAGCACGCAGCAGATCCTCGTTGCCGGAGGGATAGAACCGGTCCACACCCCCAGCCATCACGGCTATGGTCGGCATGGCATCCGAGCCCCCTGCCAGTGCTGCCCGGTGCGCGTGGGCGTCAATTCCGTATGCGCCGCCGGACACCACAGTGAAGCCACGCTGCGCCAGCGAGTAGGCAAGGTCACCGGTGACTGACGCGCCGTAGCTGGTACTGTCGCGCGAGCCAACCAGGGCCACCGCCTTGGCTGCCGGGGGAAGTTCGAGCTCCACGCCCCGCCACCACAGGCAGATCGGCTGGTGCAGGCCAAGGTCGTCAAGTTGCCGCGGCCAGAGCCCGTCGGCCGGGATGATCATTCGGCCGCCCAGTCGCTGCATGGTTGCCAGGTCGCGCTCCGGGGCGAGGTCAGGAATTCTCGGCGCCCAGCGTTTCAGCGCCGCACCGAGGCCTGCCCATGAATTCACGGAACTGTGCTCTGCCAGCAACCCGGTGATGTCCTGTTCCAGCCCGGGCCCGTAGCTGACCTGGCCGGTGGCGATCCGCAGGGCGTCCTCGGCCCCGGCGACATGCACCAGGGCCAAACCCGCCACGTCCTGCGGCTCCATCAGCCTGGACAGCGCTGCCCGGGCAAGTCTCTCGTTGTGCATGTGGCTTTCCTTTCACGCCGCCGCTGAGGCGGTCTGGCGGAGGCTGAGGGCCTGTCCGATGTCGTTCCCGTCCGGCTGCTCCCGGCCGGCGAGGTCAGCCAAAGTCCATGCGAGCCGGAGGACACGGTCGTAGCCCCTGGCTGTGAGGACGCCCCGTTCCAATGCATGGTCGAGGATCCGGGTTGTGGCGGCCGGGAGTCGCAGCTCGCCACGCAGGATGCGTCCGGGCACCTGGGAGTTGGTTTCCATGCCCCAGGGCTGAAGCCGCTGCAGCTGGCTTGCCCGGGCAGTCAGGACGCGGGCACCGACAGTTGCGCTGTCCTCCGCTCCCCCGGACTGGCCAAAGTCCGCCAGTGACACCCGGTCCACCTGCAGCTGGATGTCCACGCGGTCCAGGAGCGGGCCGGACATGCGCGACATGTACCGGCGCCGCGTGAAGGGGGTGCAGGTGCATTCAATGCCCTTCCCCGAGGCCTTGCCGCACGGGCACGGATTGGCTGCCAGCACCAGCTGGAACCGCGCCGGGTAGGCCGCTGCTCCCGCCGAGCGGTGGATGACGAGCTCGCCGCTCTCCAGAGGCTGCCTGAGTGCATCGAGGACCCTGCGTTCGTACTCTGGCGCCTCGTCCAGGAACAGGATTCCGCGGTGCGCCCGCGACGCCGCGCCGGGGCGGGGAAGCCCCGACCCGCCGCCGATGATCGCCGCCGCTGTGGCCGAGTGGTGGGGATTCTCGAACGGCGGCCGCCGGACCAGCTGCACCCCGGCTGAGGGGAGCTGGCACAGGGAATGGATCGCCGTCACCTCCATCGCCTCGGTATCGCGCAGATCGGGCAGAAGCCCGGGAAGCCGCTCGGCCAGCATGGTCTTGCCAGCTCCGGGCGGGCCGGTCAGCAGCAGGTGGTGCGCACCGGCGGCGGCTACCTCAAGGGCACGCCGCGCCTCTGCCTGGCCGGACACGTCACACATGTCCGGGACATGCGCATCCACGGACACCGGCTCAGTCCCGGCTGGTTCATCCTCGGGTGCAAAGTCGAGGACAAGTTCCTGTGGGTCAGCCCCGAAATCGAACACCAGCCGCGCCAGGGTCCGGTAGCCGCGGACCCTGGCACCCGGGACGAGTTCGGCCTCGGCTGCGTTCGCATGAGCCACCACGATGTCATGGAACCCGGCCTGCACCGCGGACATCACGGCCGGCAGTATGCCGCGGACAGGCCTGAGGCGTCCGTCCAGTCCCAACTCGGCGATGAAGACGGTGCGCCCGGTGGGCCTGATGTCCTCCGCGGCACGCAGCACAGACATCGCGATGGCAAGGTCGAAGCCGGAACCGCGCTTGGGCAGGGACGCCGGAATGAGGTTGGCGGTGATCTTGCGCCGGCTCAGCGGAATACCGGAGTTCTGCGCCGCCGAGCGGATGCGGTCACGGGCTTCGTTGAGGGAAGCGTCCGGCAGGCCGAGGAGCACAAAGGCCGGCAGTGTCTGGCCGATGTCAGCCTCGACCTCCACGATGTAGCCGTTCAGGCCGACGAGGGCCACCGAATAGGCTCGCCCCAGCGCCATCACAGCACCTCCCTGAGGTGCTCAACCGTGGGTTTGCCCACGCCGTCGTCCAGCACGGCAATGACGTCCACCCGGCGCAGCGGCAACCGCAGTCCATGGTCCCGGCACCAGGCGGAACCCAGGCGGTGCAGCCGGGCGAGCTTGTCTGCACCGACTGCTTCAAAGGGGTGACCGTAGGCGAGCGAACGCCGCGTCTTCACCTCGGCAATGACAAGGGCATCGCCGTCCAGGGCGACGATGTCGATTTCGCCGTCCGGGCAGCGCCAGTTGCGCTCCACGATCAGCATCCCCACCGATTCCAGATACTCCGCCGCGAGCTCTTCCCCGCGCCGGCCCAGCAGATCCTTGGCTTTCATATCCACCTCCGCATCAAGACTGCGGGGGCGGGATCACACGGAACAGGGCAGGGTCACGCTATGTGGGAAAGGTCGCGGGGATCATGGGAAAGGCGGCCGGAATGCCGGAGAAACACCGGCTGTGGAGGAGCAGTGCCCCCCGGGCAGTGACCCGGGGAAGCCCAGGAGGGTCAGGAACCTCAGTTGCCGAGGTCGACGTCCTTGGGCAGCGCGAGCTCCTCGTTGCGGGGCAGTTCCTCGACGTTGACATCCTTGAACGTGATGACCCGGACACTCTTCACAAACCGCGCTGAACGGTAGACGTCCCAGACCCAGGCGTCCTGGAGCGTGAGGTCGAAGTAGACCTCGCCGTCGGCGCTGCGGGCCTGCAGGTCCACGTGGTTGGCGAGGTAGAAGCGCCGCTCGGTCTCGACCACATAGCTGAACAGACCCACGACGTCGCGGTACTCACGGTAGAGCTGGAGCTCCATGTCGGTCTCATAGTTCTCAAGGTCTTCGGCACTCATGGTTCCATCTTGCACTATGCAGCGGGAACCCGCGCACCGCGCTGCCCGCAGAGCAGGTTCGCTACTCGGACAGCAGGTTCCAGCTGACCCGGTGGTAGGGGCTCGGGCCGCGGGCGCGGATCGCTTCCCGGTGCAGCGCGGTGCCGTAGCCCTTGTTGACGTCCCAGCCGAAGTCCGGGTACTCGAGGTGGAGCTGCTGCATGTGCTGGTCGCGCTCGACCTTGGCCAGGACACTCGCAGCAGCAACGCTGAGGCATTGCATGTCCGCCTTGACGAGGGTGTGGACGGGCGCGTCGCAGCCGGGGTCAGTGATGACTTCGTCGAACAGCGAGGGCTGGACGGCGGGTGAGAGCCAGTTGTGGCTGCCGTCCAGCAGGACGACGTCGGGCGTGATGCCGGCTCCGAGGATCTCGAACCAGGCCCTGTTTCCGGCGGCCCGCAGGGCGCCCATGATGCCGAGGTCGTCGATTTCGCGGGCAGTGGCATGTCCGACGGCGGAGGCGACGCTCCAGGCCCGCACCAGCGGATCGAGCCGTTCGCGGTCTGCCGCCTTGAGCAGCTTGCTGTCCCGGACATCGGCCAGCAGTTCCATGTGCTGCAGGTCCACGACGGCGATTCCCACGCTTACCGGCCCGGCGAGGGCGCCGCGGCCTACTTCGTCGACGCCGGCCAGGAACCGCGCCCCGCGGGGAAGGAAGCGCTTCTCGTAGTCAAGGGTGGGTGCAACGGACATGGCTAACCTGCCGACGGCACATTCTTGAAGACGTCAGGATAGTTGTTCAGGGCGGCCCAGCGGTTCATCGGCCAGGCGATGACCGCTGCCTTGCCTTCGATGTCGGCGATGTCCACGAAGCCCCCGTTGGTGTCGGTGTGGGCACGGGAGTCCGCCGAGTGGTTGCGGTTGTCCCCCATCACCCAGACTTTGCCCTGCGGCACCACGACGTCGAAGGTGCGCACTGCGGGAACTTCGGCTGGATTGACGTACGCCTCGTCCAGCCCGGCGCCGTTGACGGTGATCTTCCCTCCGGCGTTACAGCAGACGACGTGGTCGCCAGGCAGCCCGATAACCCGCTTCACCAGATGCTGCTCGGAGTTGTCCGGCAGCAGGCCAACGAAGGTCAGCCCGTCCTCAACAACGCTGAACGGCCCGTCCGCCTTCTGCGGTGTGGGCGGCAGCCAGCCCTTGGTGTCCCTGAAGACAACGACGTCGCCGCGCTCGAGGGCAAACGGTTCCGGCACGAGGAGGTTCACGAAGATGCGGTCGTTGATGTCCAGCGTGTTCACCATCGACTCGGACGGTATGTAGAAGGCCCGGAACAGGAAGGTTTTGATGAGGAAGGACAGCACGACGGCGATCACCACCACCGTGGCGATTTCCTTCAGCCACAGCAGGAAGGGGTTGCGGGGACTGCCCTTTTCCTGACGGCGGGCACCCGCGGGAGCGGGTGACCCGGGTCCGGTTCCGCCGGGAGCGGGTACATCCGAAACAGGCTCGTGGGCGGCATGCCGTCCCGGCCCCGCAGAAGTCTGCTGCGGCTCGGAGCTCCCGGGATCGATTTCCGGCATCTACTGTCCGTCCTTTGTTGTTGTTATGGCCGCCACCGGCGGCCGCGCCACTGACGCAAATCTATCAAGCGGCCAGAGAATCTGTACCGGCCTGCCGATCACCCTGTCCAGCCGCACCATGCCGCCGCCCGGCGCCCCCAGGAGGCTGCGGGAGTCCGCGGACACCGACCGGTGGTCCCCGAGCAGCCACAGCCGGCCCTCGGGAACAACGACGTCGAACTTCTGGCTGCTCGCCGCATCACCGTCATAGAGGTAGGGTTCCACGAGCGGCTGACCGTTGACTGTGAGGCGCTTGCCGGCGTCGCAGCACGCCACGTGGTCGCCGGGAAGCCCGATGACCCGCTTTACGTATGTGGTATCACTGCCGGACAGACCCAGCCAGTGTCCTGCCGCGGCGGCCGCTTCCTGCAGCGGACCGGCCCCGCTGTTGAGCGGGGCGAACGAGCCCCGGCCGTCGAACACGACGACGTCGCCGCGGCGGATCGGTTCCGACTGGAAGGCCGTGCGGGACACCAGGATCCTGTCACCCGCGCCGAACAGCGGCTCCATCGAGGCGGACGGAATGTAATAAACATCCAGCCACAGGGAGCGGATCAGCCCGCTGACCAGGACGGCAGCCAGCACTGCCAGCAACGCAAAACGCCAGCCCGGTTTCCCTGGCTGGCGTTTTGTCTGGTCCATGATCCGTATCCTGTGGCGCTGTTGCGGATGACTCCGGCGTTGGCCGGACACGGGTCGGGGACCCGCCGTGAAAGTCCGTTGGACTTACTTGGCGGTGCTGAAGTCGCGCTTTTCCTTGATCTTCGCAGCCTTACCGCGCAGTGCACGCATGTAGTAAAGCTTGGCGCGGCGGACGTCACCCTTGGTGACAACCTCGATCTTTTCGATGATCGGGGAGTGCACCGGGAAGGTACGCTCAACGCCGACACCGAAGGAAACCTTGCGGACGGTGAAGGTCTCGCGAATGCCGTCGCCCTGGCGGCCCAGGACGAAGCCCTGGAATACCTGGACACGGGAGTTCTTGCCTTCGATGATGTTCACGTGAACCTTGAGGGTGTCACCCGCGCGGAACTCGGGAACGTCAGTGCGCAGCGAGGCTGCATCTACAGAATCGAGGATATGCATTGATCCACTCCTGGTGAACGCCACAGGTCATCCACTTTGGGTCACGGCGGCCAAGCCCGGATATTTCCGGGAATCGCTGCCGAAGTGTTGAGGTCCGGTCCCGCCACCCTTTGGCGGTACCGGGGTGTCTTGCTGTTGGTTACGCTCCCCCTGTGGCAGGCGCGGACCCAGCAGACACAAGGACTAATTTTGCCACATATGGCACGAATTGGTTAATTATGGAACGTTCCGCGCTGTACGGCTCCGCGGCTGGGCAGCGGGAGCAGCTCAGGCTTCCGGCCGGAGCCTGAGGTGACCGTCGACGACGTCGTACCCCAGGTCCGCGAGGGCGGTGCGGTCCGCGCGGGGCAGGGTGCCGGCGTCGAACGTCTGCAGCAGGTCAGGACGGCGTTCCGCCGTCCTGCGGTACTGCTCGTGACGGCGCCACTGCGCGATCTTGCCGTGGTTGCCGCTGAGCAGGACGGCCGGGACCTCCCGGTCGCGCCAGACCGACGGCTTGGTGTAAACCGGGTACTCAAGCAGGCCGTCCGAATGCGACTCTTCAACGAGCGACTCGGGGTTTCCCACCACGCCGGGGAGCAGCCGGCCGATGGCTTCCACCATGGCCAGTACAGCCACTTCGCCGCCGTTGAGGACGTAGTCGCCGAGGCTGACCGGGCGGACAATGAAGTGCTCCTCGGCCCACTCGATGACGCGCTCGTCAATGCCCTCGTACCGCCCACAGGCGAACACCAGCTGCTCCTCTTCGGCAAGCTCGTAGGCCAGCGCCTGGTTGAAGCGCTCCCCCGCCGGCGACGGGACGATCAGCACGGGTTTGGCCGCACCGGCCGGCCGGGCAGCGGCCACGGATTCGAGCGCCTGGGCCCACGGCTCGGCCTTCATCACCATGCCGGCGCCGCCGCCGTACGGGGTGTCGTCGACGGTGCGGTGGCGGTCGGTGGTGAAGGTGCGGAGGTCGTGCACGTTCAGGTCCAGCAGCCCGTCCTGGCGGGCCTTGCCGATGAGCGACAGTTCCAGCGGTGCCAGGTACTCGGGGAAGATACTGACGACGTCGATTCTCATCTAGGCTTTGGCCTCCGGCTCAGCCTCTTCCCCGGCGGAGTCCTCGGCAGAGTCCTCGGCGGAGTCCGAGCCACTGGTCTCCGGGTCCTCAGCGCTCTCCTCGTTGACCTCGAACAGGCCCGCCGGCGGAGTGAGCAGGACGTAGCCCTCCTCGGTGTTTACCTCGGGGACGATCTGTTCCACGAACGGGATGAGGATTTCCTTGCCGTCGGCCGTTTCGATGACGAGCAGGTCCTGCACCGGCATGGTGTTGAGGGCGGTGACTTTACCCACAGCCTGGGAACCGACGCGGGCCTCGAGGCCCACGAGCTCGTGCTCGTACCAGCCCTCGTCGTCGTCCTCGTCGAGCTCTTCGGTCTCGATGAACAGCTTGGCGCCGCGCAGGGTCTCGGCGCGGTTCCGGTCGGCCACCTCGTCAAAGCCGAGCAGGAGGATGTCCTTGTTCCAGCGGGCACTGCGCAGGGTGAGCGGCCCGGCTGAGGCGGGTTCCACCACAAACTCGGTGCCGGGGACGAACCGGTCCTCGGGCGCGTCGGTGAGCACCTGTACTGTCACCTCGCCGCGGATTCCGTGGGGCTTGCCGATACGGGCCACCTGAAGCTGCATGTGTTCCTCTGTTTTGGGCTGCGTGTTGATGTACGACTTTTGGCGGGCGTCCTGAAGACGTTCAGGGCGCAAAGCAGTCCGGCCCCTCCACCGTTACTGGTGGAGGGGCCGGACGTTAAGGCAAGTGTTGCAGGCGCGTTACCGGCGGCGGTCGGTGTCGACGACGTCGACCCTGACCTGCTCGCCATCTGCCAGCGCCGCCACGACCGTGCGCAGTGCACGCGCGGTGCGGCCCTGGCGTCCGATTACCCGTCCCAGGTCTTCCTGGTGGACGCGCACCTCGAGGGTATCCCCGCGGCGGTTGTTCTTGGCACTGACTTTGACATCCTCAGGGGAGTCGACAATGCCGCGGACAAGGTGTTCGAGCGCTTCTGCCAGCAACTTACTCAGCCTCGGTGGTCTCTGCTTCAGCCTCGGCGGGGGCTTCCGATGCCTTGGCCTTCTTGGTGATGGCTTCCGGGATGATCACGGAACCCTTTTCCGGAGCAACGAATGCTTCCTTGTCGGCCTTGGTCTTCAGGGTGCCTTCCTGGCCCGGCAGACCCTTGAACTTCTGCCAGTCACCGGTGATCTTCAGGATCGCGGCGACCTGCTCCGACGGCTGGGCGCCGACGGAGAGCCAGTACTGTGCACGCTCGGAGTTGACCTCGATGTATGAGGGCTCTTCGGTGGGGTGGTACTTGCCGATCTCTTCGATGGCACGGCCATCACGCTTGGTGCGTGAATCGGCGACAACGATGCGGTAGTACGGTGCGCGCATCTTGCCGAAGCGCTTAAGGCGAATCTTTACGGCCACTTTTGTGGTCACTCCTGTTTCTGAAACGGGGTTGAACCCGCGTTCTGCACCCGTGGGGCGGGCCGTACTGGGGGGTTCGAAAAGGACAGGATCCGGACGCGGAGAGAGGGGCCACGCGGATCGAGTACCTGTTTATTGTGCCAGATCGTCCGCGTTATTTCGACTTGACATGCGGACGGGGTCTTTTTGCGTGCTAGGAAGACCAGACATAGAGGCCGGTCCGGCTGCCTTCGTCCACGGTGCCGGCGAGTTCTGCCAGCTGCTGGACGTAGTTCCTGGCTTCCCCGGCACCAAAGGGCATGTCATCCTCGGCGGCCCAGCGCTCGGCCACCTCATCCAAAACGTTGCCCTCACCCTCGGATTCGTAAGTGAGGAGCTCGGCCAGCGCCCGGACCATCGCCGCCGGTACGCCCAGAAGCGAATCGCTGGCCACGTCAACCATGGCCAGCTCGTAGTCCGCGCCCGCGGCGTGCACCGCGGCACCCGCAAAGTCGCCGAGCTGTTCGATCTCAAAATCACTGATGCCGGCAATCCGGATGCCGTCTCCGGCGGCGGCACCGCCCTCCAGCGCCTCTGCACGCTTGAGGGCGTCATTGTGGGTGGCGACAAACACTTCGGTGAAGCCCATGGATGCGTCCTCATTCCGTCGGCGGTGCATGCCCCGGCAGCGGCAGTACCGGCCGGGGCTCTTCGAAATCAGCCTAACCCAACTGCGTTCACACGACTTAGCGCACGGCGACGCGGAGGCGGTTGCGCCACGGATCCTCAAACCGGAGCTCGGCGCCGGTGTGGTGCGATTCGACTCCGGCGACCCTGAGGCGGTCGGCGAGGGCGCCGACGTCGTCACCGGACGGCACCTCGATGAGCACCTCACCCAGGCCCAGCGTGTCCCGGCGCGGGCCGGCACCCCGGCTGTTCCAGACGTTCATGGCCATGTGGTGGTGGTAGCCGCCGGCCGACACAAAGAGGGCCTGGCCGTGCCAGCCCGCCGTTTTTTCGAATCCCAGGGTGCCGACGTAGAAGTCGTGGGCCGACTGGACGTCACCCACCTGCAGGTGGACGTGCCCCACCTCCGCGTCGGTGCCGCGCTGGCCTTCCATGGACTGCTGCGTGAGGTGGTCCTGCAGGTACTTCTGCGGCGGCAGCGCCAGGCTGTCCATGACCACGTTCCCGCCGTCCCAGGACCATGCCTCGCGCGGGCGGTCCCAGTAGAGTTCGATCCCGTTTCCTTCCGGATCGGTGAAGTAGAACGCCTCGCTCACGAGGTGGTCCGCGCTGCCCGCGAAAGACTGCGGCTCGTACTGGGCCGCGCTGGCAATGGTGGCGGCCAGCGAGGACTGGTCTTCGAACAGAAGCGCCGTGTGGAAGAGGCCGGCCTCACCGCGGCCGGGGATGTTGAGGCCCGGAGCGGGAGCGAGGTGCACCAGCGGCGTCTTGAGCCGGCCGAGGTAGAGGCCGCCGTCCTGCTCGGCGACGACGTCGAGGCCGAGGGCGCGCTGGTAGTAGTCGGTCATGAGCTTCATGTCGCCCACCTTGAGCATGACGGTGCCCATGGTGAGGTCGGCAGGAAGCAAGTCCTGGCTGCTGTCTGCTGCTGTCATTGAATACTCCCGGATGTCCGGGCCACCGGATTTCGGCGACCTCTACATCTCTAAATTACTTGAAGCTTCAATTTATTCCTAATGCACGATTGTGCCCCGGAGCACCACATTCGTGAGGCTCCGGATGGTCTCCGGCACGGCTCGCGGGTCTTCCCGGCACAGCACCACGTCAGCGTCCGCGCCTTCCGCCAGGCCCTCGGCCCCCAGCCAGCGGCGGGCACGCCAGCAGGCCGCGTCCAGCGCCGCACGTGCCGGAAGCCCGGTGGCGTGGAGTTCGAGGATTTCGTCCGCGACGCGGCCGTGGCGGATCACGCTGCCGGCATCCGTTCCCGCATAGATTTCGACGCCGGCCTCGTAGGCTTCCAGGACACGCTCGCGACGGCGGGCCCACAGTGCGCGCATGTGCTCCGCATACCGCGGGAACTTCTCCTCAGCCTGGCTGGCGATGTCCGGGAAGGTGGCGATGTTGATGAGTGTCGGCACGATCGGCACCTGCTGCTCAACGAACCGGGGGATGTGCCTGGGCAGCAGGCCCGTGGCGTGCTCGATGCAGTCGATGCCGGCGTCCAGCATGTCGTCCAGGGTGTCCTCGCCGAAGCAGTGCGCCGTGACCCTGGCCCCCTCGTCGTGGGCGGCCCGGACGGCGTCCCGCACGGCAGCGGCCGGGAACGACGGCGCGAGGTCGCCCGCGGTCCGGTCGATCCAGTCCCCCACCAGCTTGACCCAGCCGTCCCCCTCCCTCGCCTGCTTGCGCACCGCTTCCACGAGGCCCTCCGGCTCGACTTCCACCGCAAAGTTCCTCAGGTACCGGCGGGACCGGGCCACATGCCGGCCGGCCCTGATGATCCGCGGCGTGTCGGCCCGCTGCTGCAGCCATCTGGTGTCGCTGGCCGCTCCCGCGTCCCGGACCAGCAGCGTGCCGGCGTTGCGGTCCGTCATGGCCTGGTCATACGCCACGTCGTCGTCCACGGCACCGCCCGGACCCAGCCCGATGTGGCAGTGGGCGTCGACGAAGCCGGGCAGGACCCAGCCGTCCAGCACGGCGTCCGGGCGCTGGCCGGGAGCATTGAACGTCAGCTTCCCGTCCACCGCCCAGAGCCCGCGGCGTTCCTCATCCGCCGCAGTGAGCACGGGTCCGCTGAATTCGATGATGTGCGCCATGACCCTAGCCTAAGGCGCAGCTGTGGTAGCTTCGTCTACGACCACACGGGTGCCCCTGCAGGGGCTGAGATCAGGCTGGTGCAGCCTGCGACCGTTGAACCTGTCCGGGTAATGCCGGCGAAGGAAGTGAGCAGTAAATTGAGCACCCAGAAATCACAGCAGACCCCTGCCCAAAATGGTTCCGCCGCCGTAACGCAGTCGCTGAAATCCCATTCACTGGCTTATCTGGAGGGGGACGGCCTGCGGGTTCCGGTAACGGAAATCGCGCTGGAGCCTTCACCGAACGGTGAGCAGAACGAGCCGCTGCGCGTTTACCGCACGGCGGGTCCGGGCAGCGACCCGGTGGTGGGCCTTGCGCCGTTCCGCGCGGAATGGATTGCGGCACGGGCGGACACGGAGCCGTACGACGGCCGTGGACGGAACCTGCTCGACGACGGCAGATCAGCCGTGCGCCGCGGCGCGGCTTCTGCCGAATGGAAAGGCGCCCGGCCGGTGCCCCGCCGTGCGGCGGACGGGAAGACTGTGACGCAGATGCACTATGCGCGGCAGGGAACCATCACCCCCGAGATGCGCTTCGTGGCCCTCCGCGAGAACTGCGATGTGGAACTGGTCCGCAGCGAACTCGCCGCCGGACGGGCCATCATCCCCACCAACATCAACCACCCGGAATCCGAGCCGATGATTATCGGCAAGGCGTTCCTTGTGAAGATCAACGCCAACATCGGCAACTCGGCGGTCACCAGCTCCATCGCCGAGGAGGTAGACAAGCTGCAGTGGGCCACCCAGTGGGGCGCGGACACGGTGATGGACCTGTCCACGGGCGATGACATCCACACCACCCGTGAGTGGCTCATCCGCAACTCCCCCGTCCCCATCGGCACGGTCCCGATCTACCAGGCCCTGGAAAAGGTCAACGGCGAGGCGAACGCCCTGACCTGGGAAATCTTCCGCGACACCGTCATCGAGCAGTGCGAACAGGGTGTGGACTACATGACCATCCACGCCGGCGTGCTGCTGCGGTACGTCCCGCTCACGGCGAACCGTGTCACCGGCATCGTCTCCCGCGGCGGCTCGATCATGGCCGGCTGGTGCCTGGCCCATCACCAGGAAAACTTCCTGTACACCCACTTCGACGAGCTGTGCGAGATCTTCGCGAAGTACGATGTCGCCTTCTCATTGGGCGACGGCCTCCGGCCGGGCGCGACGGCGGACGCCAACGACGCCGCGCAGTTCGCCGAACTGGACACCCTGGCTGAGCTGACCCAGCGGGCCTGGGAGTACGACGTGCAGGTGATGGTGGAAGGGCCCGGGCACATCCCGTTCCACCTGGTGCGTGAGAACGTTGAGCGCCAGCAGGAGCTCTGCAAGGGTGCGCCCTTCTACACATTGGGCCCGCTGGTCACGGACGTGGCCCCCGGCTACGACCACATCACCTCGGCCATCGGCGCCACCGAAATCGCCCGGTACGGCACGGCCATGCTGTGCTACGTCACGCCCAAGGAACACCTGGGCCTGCCGAACAAGGACGATGTGAAGACCGGCGTCATTACCTACAAGATCGCCGCCCACGCGGCCGACCTTGCGAAGGGTCACCCCGGCGCGAACGAGCGGGACGATGCGCTGTCCAAGGCCCGGTTCGAGTTCCGCTGGCGCGACCAGTTCGCGCTGTCCCTGGACCCGGTGACGGCCGAGTCCTTCCATGACGAGACACTGCCTGCCGAGCCCGCCAAGACGGCGCACTTCTGCTCCATGTGCGGTCCCAAGTTCTGCTCCATGCGGATCAGCCAGGACATCCGGAACGAGTACGGCTCCGCCGAGGCGCAGGCCGCCCTCGCGGAGATGGCGGAGGGCATGCGCGAGAAGAGCCAGGAGTTCCTGGCTGCAGGCGGAAAGGTATATCTGCCGGAGCTGCGGCTTCCGGAGTCCGCGAGCAACTAGCCGGCGGTCGTGACCACGTCCGGCTGGCATTGGGGGCCGGCCGGATGTGGGCGCCGGAACGTTGCCCAGGAGGCCGGGCCTTTAGGAGGCTTGGGGCTGCTCCCGGCGGCTGACCGCGGCGATGAATGACCGAATGTAGCGGTCACCCTCGGGTGAATCGTGGGGCCGGTGCCCTCCGGCAGCGATGCGGTGCAGGGCACCGGTCTCGCGCAGGTAGCCGGCGATTTCCTCGTACAGCGGCTCCCAGCCGCCGGTGAGGACCAGGGTGGGAACACCAGGCACGATCTGCAGCGGCGCCTGCCACGGCGGTGCCTGCAGCCGCAGTCTCCTGGCCGCGCGCCTAGCCTCGGGGGTACTGGGCTCCGGCGTGTCCGCGGCGAAGGCCCGCCGCAGGAACTCACGCTCGTAGTCGTCGTCGCCAAGCTGGTGCCGGACTTCGAACAGCGGCTCCATCAGGGCACGGTGCGCGGCGGTGGCCGGCAATTCAGCGGTAAGCGACAGGCATGCCGGCTCGACGAGCGTCAGCGAGAAGACAAGGTCAGGGCGTTCGACGGCGGCCATCATCGCTGCGATGGCCCCCTGCGAATGCGCCACCACGTGGCCCCCGGCGGCCCCGCGGCCGTCGTCAGCCAGGGACCGCAGCACGATGCGGGCGTCCTCGGCGAAGTCGGTTTCCAGCGGCTCTGCCTCGGCGTCAAAGCCGTGGCGCCGCAGAAACAGGGCGTCATACTGCAGGGCCATGCCGTGCTGGCGCGGCCACGCTACGGAGCCGAAGTTACCGGCACCGTGGACGAACACTACCCGCTGCTTAAACATGACCCAACCTTATGGCAGCAGTCTGACATCGGCGCCGGCCGACATGACCGTGCTCCCTATTTGCCGCCCATGAACTTGTCGAAGCCCTTGGGGAGGTTCAGCTGGGACGGATCAAAGTCGCCCGACTGCTGGCCGAAGGCGGCTCCGGTGGGCACCGCCTTGGCCCCGGCGGCCCGCCTGGCCTCGGCCTCGCGAAGCTCCTGCGCCGCCTTGGCCGGGTTGCCGGAACGCGCCTTCTTCTTGGGCGCGTTCTTGCCGCCGCCCTTCCGGGCGCCGCCTGCCCCCATCCCGGGCATCCCGGGCATTCCCGGCATGCCGCCGCCCTGGGCCATCTTCTTCATCATCTTCTGGGCCTGGGCGAAGCGCTCCAGCAGCCCGTTGACCTCGGATACGTGCACGCCGGAGCCCCGGGCGATGCGGGCCCTGCGCGATCCGTTGATGATCTTGGGGGCCACACGCTCGTGCGGGGTCATGGAGCGGACAATGGCCTCCACCCGGTCGATTTCGCGCTCGTCGAACTGCTCCAGCTGCTGCCGGATGTTCTGCGCACCGGGCATCATCATGAGCATCTTCTTCATGGAGCCCATTTTGCGGATCTGCTGCATCTGGGCGAGGAAGTCGTCGAGGGTGAAGTCCTCCTGGTCGGCGAACTTCTTCGCCATCCGGGCGGCTTCGTCCTTGTCCCAGGACTTTTCAGCCTGCTCAATGAGGGACAGGACGTCACCCATGTCCAGGATGCGCGAGGCCATCCGGTCCGGGTGGAACAGTTCGAAGTCGTCCAGGCTTTCACCGGTCGAGGCGAACATCACGGGCTTGCCGGTGACCGACGAAACGGACAGCGCGGCACCGCCGCGGGCGTCGCCGTCGAGCTTTGACAGCACGATGCCGGTGAAGTTCACGCCTTCGTCGAAGGCGGTCGCCGTGTTAACGGCGTCCTGGCCGATCATGGAGTCGATCACGAAGAGGACTTCGTTGGGCACAATGGCGCGGCGGATCTGGCGCGCCTGCTCCATCATGTCGGCGTCGACGCCGAGACGGCCGGCGGTGTCCACGATGACGACGTCGTGCAGCTTCTGGCGTGCTTCCTCGACGCCGGCCCGTGCCACGGCGACGGGATCGCCGGCCGGGTGCGCCAGTTCGGAGGTGGCGCCCGGGTGCGGAGCGAAGACGGGAGCTCCCGCGCGCTTGCCCACTACCTGCAGCTGCGTGACGGCATTGGGGCGCTGGAGGTCACAGGCGACGAGCAGGGGGCTGTGGCCCTGCGCCTTCATCCACTTGGCGAGCTTTCCGGCCAGGGTGGTCTTGCCGGCACCCTGGAGGCCGGCGAGCATGATGATGGTGGGGCCGGTCTTGGCCATCCGGATGCGCCGCGTCTCGCCGCCGAGGATCTCAACAAGTTCCTCGTTGACGATCTTCACGATCTGCTGGCTGGGATTCAGTGCCCCGGAGACCTCGGCGCCAAGCGCGCGTTCACGGACCTGCCCGGTGAACTCGCGGACCACGGGCACGGCAACATCCGCGTCCAGCAGGGCGCGCCGGATCTCGCGGACTGTGGCGTCGACATCTGCCTCGGTGAGGCGGCCCTTGCCGCGAAGGTTCTTGAAGGTTGCTGTCAACCGGTCAGAGAGTGAATTGAACACGCGCCGTGCACTTCTTTCAGTGGATGTACGAGACTCGACTATCTAGGGTATCAAGACACGCCTGCAAGGTGGCATGCTGGCAGGGTGACGAGCCAAACGACTGTGAAAACCCTGCTCATCCTCGGTGCCTCCGGCGATCTCACCGGACGGCTCCTCCTTCCCGGCCTGGCCAGGCTGGTGGCCACAGGACGTGCCGCCGGCCTGTTGCTCGTGGGGGCCGGCTCGGACCCGTGGTCACCTGAACAGTGGCAGGAACGTGTGCACACCGCCTTTGACGCTGCCGCCGAAACGGCGACGGACGCCGGCAGGGACGCGCTGGCGGCCATGGCAAAGTCCACGCAATACCACCAGGCCGACGTCACCGCGGACGGCCCGCTCGCAGAACTCCTGGCAGGCCTTGAGGGGCCCATTGCCGTCTACTTCGCCTTGCCGCCGCAGGTGAGCCAGAAGGCCTGCGAAATCCTGCGCCCGGAACAGGTCCCCGCCGGAACCCGTCTGGTCATGGAGAAGCCCTTCGGCGCCGGGGAGGAGTCGGCCCGCGAACTCAACCGGACACTCCTGTCCCTTGTCCCGGAGGACCACATCCACCGGGTGGACCATTTCCTGGGCAAGGCCACTGTCCTGAACATCCTTGGCCTGCGGTTCGCCAACAATTTCCTGGAGCCGGTCTGGAGCCGCGACCACATCGCCAAAGTGGAAATCATCTTCGACGAGGACCTGGCCCTGGAGGGCCGTGCGCGCTATTACGACGGTGCGGGCGCGCTGCGCGACATGATCCAGAGCCACCTGCTGCAGATCATGGCGCTGCTGGCCATCGAGCCGCCGGCCACCATCGGCGAGCGCGACCTCCGCGACGCCGTCGCCGCCGTCCTGCGGGCCAGCAGCATCAAGCCGCCCTACACGGACAGCACCCGGCGGGCGCGCTACCTGGCGGGACGCCTCGGCGGCAAGGACGTCCCCGATTACGCAGGGGAAGAGGGCGTGGACCCGGACCGGAACACCGAGACCCTGGCGGAGGTGCACGTGCACATCGACAACTGGCGCTGGAAGGACGTGCCTTTCATCCTTCGTTCCGGCAAGGCCCTCGGGACCAAGCGCAAGGAGGCTGTGGTCACCTTCCGGCCGGTTCCGCACCTGCCCGCCGGATTCACCGGCAGGGACACGCCCAACACGCTCCGGATCGGCTTCGGCCCGGACACCTTGGAGCTCGACGTCGACGTCAACGGCCCCGGGGACATTTTCAGCCTGGACCGCGCCGCACTCGTGGCCGAGCTCAACGCCTCCGAGCTGCTCCCGTACGGCGAAGTGCTGGAAGGCGTCCTGACCGGCGATCCCCTGCTGTCCGTCAGGGGCGACACCGCCGAGGAATGCTGGCGGATCGTGGAGCCGGTACTGGCTGCCTGGGCAGCAGGCAAGGTGCCGCTGGAGGAATACCGGGCCGGCTCAGGCGGGCCCGCGCCCAAACAGGCTTAAGCGCCCAAACAGCCTAAGCGCCCCAAGGCTTAACGCGGAGAGGGCCGGTCACCGTTGTGGTGACCGGCCCTCTCGCTGCGTTGGGCTGCTGCCGGTGCTAGATGGCGGCTACGCCGCGTTCACCCGTCCGCACCCGCACTGCTTCGAACACGTCGACCGTCCAGACCTTGCCGTCGCCGGCCCGGCCCGTGTTGGAGCTGGCGATGATGACATCCAGGATGTCGTCAGCCTGTTCGTCCGTGGCGAGCACCTCCACGCGGATCTTGGGCAGCAGGTCCACGTTGTACTCGGCGCCGCGGTAGACCTCGGTGTAGCCGCGCTGCCGGCCGTAGCCGCTGGCCGCACTGACCGTCAGGCCCTGGACCCCGTAGGCCTCCAGGCCTTCGCGGATCGATTCGAGCTTCTCCGGACGAACGATTGCTGTGATCAGTTTCATGCCCCCACGCTTTCCTTACCTGTTGCTGCTGCTGTGTTCTTGCCGTCGCTGCCTGCGGGAACAGCGTCGGTGCCGCTGGTCTGCCCGCCGGTGATCAGCTCGTGCAGGGGCTGGAAGCTGCCGCCGTGGCCGCCGACGCCGAACTCGTAGGCGGTTTCTGCGTGCAGGCTGAGGTCCACGCCCACGGCTTCCTGCTCCTGGGAGACCCGGAAGCCCATCGTCTTGTGGATGGCCACTGCGATAATCGCGGTCAGGACAGCCGAGTAGGCGATGGCGATGCCGGCTGCGGCCAGCTGGGCCCAGAGCTGGGCGAAGCCGCCGCCATAGAAGAGGCCGCCGCCGACGCCGTCGGCCGGAAGGGCGATGAAGCCGAGGGCAACGGTGCCGATGATGCCGGAGACGAGGTGGACGCCGACGACGTCCAGTGAGTCATCGAAGCCCCAGCGGAACTTGAGGCCGACAGCGAGGGCCGAGGCCACACCGGCGACAACGCCGAGTCCAAGGGCACCGACCGGGCTGACGTTTGCGCAGGCCGGGGTGATGGCGACCAGACCGGCGACCACACCGGAGGCAGCACCCAGCGAGGTGGGGTGGCCATCACGGACGCGTTCGGTGACCAGCCAGCCGAGCATGGCCGCAGCCGGAGCAGCCAGGGTGTTGACCCAGATCAGGCCGCCCTGTTCCGCGGTGGTGGCGGCGCCGCCGTTGAAGCCAAACCAGCCGAACCACAGAATGGCCGCGCCGAGCATGACGAAGGGGATGTTGTGCGGGCGGTGGTTCGGGTCCTTGCCGAAGCCCTTGCGGTTGCCGATGATGAGGACCAGGATCAGCGCGGCCACACCGGCGTTGATGTGTACCACGGTGCCGCCGGCGAAGTCGATCGCGGGGCCGAGAGCCTTGCCGATGGCGCCCTCGGGTCCGAAGAGGCCGCCGCCCCAGACCATGTAGGCGAGGGGGCAGTACACCAGCGTGACCCAGACGGGCACGAAGACGCTCCAGGCGCCGAACTTGGCGCGGTCCGCGATGGCGCCGCTGATGAGGGCGACAGTGATGATTGCGAAGGTGGCCGCGTAGCCGACCTTGATGAGGCCGTCAGGGGTGGTGATGCCCTCGAGGCCGAACGTGGCGAACGGGTTCCCGACAATCTGCAGGAATCCCTCGCCGGAGCTCATCGATGCGCCCCAGAGTACCCACACCACGCCGACCATGCCGATGGAGATGAAGCTCATCATCATCATGTTCAGTGCTGCCTTGGCGCGCGTCATGCCGCCGTAGAAAAATGCCAGACCTGGTGTCATGAACAGCACGAGTGCCGCCGCCACCATGAGCCATACGTGACCTGCGGTAAGTTCCATGGTGCACGTCCTCTCTTGATCGAATGCTGCGGAGTGATCCGCCTGCCCAACGCCTTTTGCGTCCTGGATCAAGTTTTGCCCCGGTGTGTTTCGCTGGCGGAGGATTTAGATTGCCGGTCTGTTACAACAACCTCCCTGACGTAAATGGTGCATATCCTGCTTGTTACGGTTATGTTTCATCGCCCCCAAACGTCCGCCGTGCCTGTTCAGCAAGGATTCGCCGCTTCATGAGCCCACTCCCCCGTAATGCCGCGGGCAAACTTCGTTTCACCGCGGTCCGCCGCGCCGACGGCGCTCCGCTGCCCCGTGACATCAAGGTGATGCTTGTCGCAGCCTTCCTGATTGCGCTGGGCTTTGGCCTGGTGGCGCCGGTGCTGCCGCAATTCGCCACCACGTTCGACGTCGGCGCGACAGCCGCCGCTGTCATCGTCAGTATCTTTGCGCTCATGCGGCTGCTGTTCGCGCCCGCCGGCGGCGCCCTTATCGGCAGGCTCGGCGAGCGTCCGGTCTACGTCGCTGGACTGCTCATCGTGGCGGCGTCCACGGCGGCCTGCGCCTTCGCCCAGAGCTACTGGCAGCTGCTGGTGTTCCGCGGGCTGGGCGGTGCCGGATCGGTCATGTTCACGGTGGCATCGATGGCGCTGGTCATCAGGCTGGCCCCGCCGGAGAGCCGCGGCCGGGTGTCCGGCGCGTACGCGTCGGCGTTCCTGATCGGCAACGTCTGCGGGCCTATCGTCGGCGGCCTGCTCGCCGGCTTCGGCCTGCGCATCCCGTTCCTGGCGTACGCCGGCGCGCTCGTCCTGGCTGCCCTGGTGGTGCAGACGCAGCTCAGCCATGTTCCCGGCTCTGCCCGCGGCCAGGCAGCGGCTTCGCCGGCCATGAAACTCGGCGAGGCCTTCGGCGACAGCGCCTACCGGGCCGCCATGCTCTCCAGCTTCGCCAACGGCTGGGCTACTTTTGGTGTCCGCATGGCCACGGTGCCGCTGTTTGCCGTTACGGCCCTGAACTCCGGGCCCGGGGCGGCGGGCTGGGCGCTGGCAGTCTTCGCCGCCGGGAATGCCCTCGCCCTGACCGTGTCGGGCCGGCTTGCCGACAGCCTGGGCAGGAAGCCGATGATGGTGGCGGGGCTCGTGGTCACGGGCGCGGCGACGGCCGGGATTGGCCTGACGCAGGGGCTGGGGTGGTTCCTGGCCGCCTCGATGCTGGCGGGAGTGGGAGCGGGAATGCTCAATCCCGCGCAACAGGCGGCGGTTGCCGATGTGATTGGCCGCGAACGTTCCGGCGGACCTGTACTGGCGGCCTACCAGATGACCTCGGACATCGGTGCCATCCTTGGGCCGGTGCTCGTCGGTTTGCTGGCCGACCGGCTGGGTTACAGCTGGGCCTTCGCAGCCACGGGCGCGGTGCTCCTGGTCGCCGCGGCAGGCTGGCTGGCCGCGCGGGAGACGGTGCACCGCGAGCCTGCAGACGCCCCTTAAACGCATGTAGGTAGCAGCAGGGGGCGTTCCCAAGACTGGGAACGCCCCCTGCTGCTACCCAGTTGGGAGAGCGACTAGTTCAGGAGGGCGTCGACGAAACCCTCGGTCTCGAACGGTGCGAGGTCATCCGCGCCCTCGCCGAGGCCGATGAGCTTCACGGGTACTCCGAGGCTCTTCTGGATGGCGACGACGATGCCGCCCTTCGCGGTTCCGTCCAGCTTGGTCAGCACGATGCCGGTGATGTTGACCACATCGGCGAAGACCCGTGCCTGGTTGAGCCCGTTCTGGCCGGTGGTGGCGTCCAGCACCAGGAGGACCTCGTCCACCTCGGCCAGCTTCTCCACGACGCGCTTGACCTTTCCGAGCTCGTCCATCAGGCCGACCTTGTTCTGCAGGCGGCCGGCGGTGTCGATCATGACGACGTCGACTTCCTGGTCGATGCCGGCCTTGACGGCCTCGTACGCCACGGACGCCGGGTCCGCGCCGTCGATATCGGATTTCACGGTGGGAACGCCCACACGCTGTCCCCAGGTGGCCAGCTGTTCTGCCGCGGCCGCGCGGAAGGTGTCCGCCGCGCCGAGGATGACGTCCTTGTCCTCCGCCACGAGCACCCGGGCCAGCTTGCCCACCGTGGTGGTCTTGCCGACGCCGTTGACGCCCACCACCATCATGACGGCCGGCCTGTCCGCGTGCCGGTCCACCCGCAGGCTCCGGTCCATGGACGGGTCCACGATCTTGATGAGCTCTTCGCGCAGCAGCGCCTTAACGTGCTCGGGGTCGCGCGTGCCCAGGACCTTCACGCGTTCGCGGAGCGCATCCACAAGCTGCATGGTCGGTTCGGTGCCAAGGTCGGCCAGGAGCAGGGTTTCCTCCACCTCATCCCAGACGTTCTCGTCGATCTTGTCGCTGGAGAGCAGCGCCAGCAGGCCCTTGCCGAGCACGTTGTTGGACTTGACCAGGCGCTCCCGGAGGCGGTTGAGCCGCCCCGCCACGGGCAGCGGCGTCTCCACGGGAATGGTTTCCAGGCCGGCCGCGTCATCCGGGACCTCGGTTTCCAGGCCTTCCAGGTCGACGGCGTCCGGCGCCTGACGGTCAGCAGGTGCAGCCGGGCGGTCCTCCAGGAGCGTTCCTCCGCCGCCGAGCGGCTCAACGGGGTCGTTGGCGTCCCGGGTGCCGAGGTATTGCGTGCGGGATTTCCGGGCCTTCATCAGCACCGGGACCAGCCCGCCGATAACTACCAGGGCAGCCAGAATGGGCAGAAGAATGGGGATAATGTCATTCACACCCCTAGCTTCTCACAAGCCACAGGTCCCTAAACGTCCGCTCCCAGCCGCTGGCTGATGACCGTGGACACGCCGTCGCCCCGCATGGTCACACCGTAGAGGGCGTCGGCCACTTCCATGGTCCGCTTCTGGTGGGTGATCACGATCAGCTGGCTGGATTCGCGGAGTTCTTCGAAGATCGTAATGAGCCGGCCCAGGTTGGTGTCATCCAGCGCCGCTTCGACCTCGTCCATGACGTAGAACGGCGAGGGCCGGGCTTTGAAGATAGCCACAAGCAGCGCCACCGCGGTGAGCGACCTTTCGCCGCCGGAGAGCAGCGACAGCCGCTTGATTTTCTTGCCCGCGGGCCTGGCTTCGACCTCGATGCCGGTGGTGAGCATGTCCGTGGGGTCGGTCAGGACCAGCTTTCCCTCCCCGCCCGGGAAGAGCCGGCCGAAGACCCGCACGAACTGGGCCGAGGTGTCCGCAAATGCCTCAGAGAAGACCTTCTGCACGCGGTCATCGACTTCCTTAATGATGTCCAGCAGGTCCTTGCGGCTGGCTTTGAGGTCCTCCAGCTGGGTGCTGAGGAACTGGTGGCGTTCCTCCAGTGCTGCGAACTCCTCCAGCGCCAGGGGGTTGACCTTGCCCAGGGATGACAGGTCACGTTCCGCCTTGCGGAGCCGCTTTTCCTGCTCCTCACGGACGAACGGCACGCCCTCCACCACGGGCTGGCCCTCGGTATCGACCGGCGCCCGCAGCGCCGCCCACTTGTCCGTGGATGCGGCGGCGGGCAGGGGCACGGGCTGGTCCGGCCCGTAGTCCGCCACGAGCTGGTCCGTCGTCAGCCCCAGTTCCTCCACCGACTTCGTTTCCAGCGCCTCGATCCGGAGCCGCTGCTGGGCACGCGCCAGCTCGTCGCGGTGCACCGAGTCGGTCAGTTCCGCCAGTTCGCGGGCCAGCGCGTCGTTGGCCGTGCGGATAGCGGAGAGTTCCCGGTCCCGCTGCTCCCGGACCTGCTCGGCAAGGTCGCGCTCCCGGCCGGCCAGCTCAACGGAAACGTCGCTGAATCGGATCAGGTGCTCCGCCGCAGCCGAGACGGCCGCCGCCCGCTTGGCCTGGATCCTTCGGCGGCGGGCCCGTTCGGCGGCCTGTTCACGCGCCCGGCGTTCCGAGGCCGCCGCGCGTTCCAGCGAGGCGGCCCGGTTGCTGATGGCCGTGAGCTGCTCCTCCCGGCTGCGCAGGGACAGCCGGGCTTCCATTTCGGCCGACCGTGCCTGGGATGCGGCCAGGGCCAGCGCGTCCCTGTGTTCCGTGGATGGTTCCTCCTCGGCGGGCGCGTCCTGGGCGGCCGCCAGCCGGGCTGTCACCGCCGTCAGCGCCTCCTGCTCGGCCACGATGTTTGCCTCCGCACGGGCCAGCGACGCTGCCAGCCGTTCGCTTTCACCGACGGCGCTGCGCAGGACCGAGTTGAGGTGGCCCAGCCGTTCGGCCACCGCTGCCAGCCGGGCATCCGATTCATGCAGGCGCTCCAGCGCGGCGTCCGCGCGTTCCTGCGCCTCGGCGCGCCTTGCCTCGGCGGCAGCCAGGGCAAAGCGGCCCTGTTCCAGCCCGGCGGTGACCGCCGTCAGGCGGGACGCGGCGTCGTCGACGGCGGCCTGCACCTCAAGCAGCGAGGGCGCCTTCGCGGAACCGCCGGTGACGGTCCAAGCGGTGAAGACGTCGCCGGCGAGCGTCACGGCGGTAAGGTCGGGACGCCCGGCGACCAGCTCGGCCGCCGTGTCATGGTCGTCGACGACGGCGGTGGCAGCGAGCAGCGTACGCACGGCCGCCGCCGTGGTTCCCGAGGCCGTTACCAGGTCCGCCGCCGGGCGGGCCCCGGCTGGCAGGGCACCGCTTCCTTTAGCGGTTTTTCCCGCGGCAGCGGGCGCTCCTGCCGGAGGTGCTGCGGCCTCGAGCAGCAGCGTGGCACGGCCGGCGTCGTCCTCCCTGAGCAGGCGCACCAGTTCTGCTGCCGTTCCGGCGTCCCGCACCACGATGGCGTCCGAAGCGCTGCCCAGTGCTGCAGCCACGGCGGCCTCATAGCCCGGTTCAACGGTCAGTGCAGTCGCCAGCGGGCCGACGGTGCCGGCCACCCCGGCATTGAGGACATGCTCAGAGCCGTCCTTGCGGTTGAGGCCCAGCTGGAGGGCCTCGTGCCGTGCCTTCAGCGCGTCCCGTTCGCGGACGGCGTCCCGCTCGGTGCTTTTCAGCGAATCAATTTCCGCCAGGATGCCGTCAAGGGCGGCGCTGGCGTCCTCGTATTCGGCATCAAGGGTTTCCTCGCCGTCCTCGACCCCCGCTACCTGCGATTCCAGCGCGGTGAACTCGGATTGGGCATGCCGGCGGCGCTCATCGCCTGCTGCCAGAGATTCGCGCAGCCTGCCCACTTCAGCCTGGGCAGATTCCACCTTTGACCGCGCCGCGCCCACCTGGCCGGCGAGCCGCGCCAAGCCCTCACGCCGGTCTGCGGCTGCGCGCAGCGCGGCAGTTAGCCGCTTCTCCTCGGCCGCGGCTGCATCCTCAGCCGCTGATTTGGCGGCGGTGGCAGCCTCCAGCGCGGCGCGCCCGGCAAGGATGTCCTGCTCCAGCTCCGCCTGCTCGCCGCGGACGCGCGCCGCCTGCCGCTCCAGCTGGTCCGGGTCCCGGCCGGGCTCCGGCGCTGGATCCGCGGATCCCAGCAGGCGGCAGCGTTCCTGGGCCAAAGATGCGAGGGAGCGCAGCCGCTCGCGTCCTGCGGACAGCTGATACCACGTGTCACGGGCGGCGTTCAGCTGCGGGGTCGCCTCCGCCGCAAGCTGTTCCAGGGAGGCCTGCCGCCGGCGGCCCCCCTCAAGTTCGGTTTCGACGACGGCGCGCCGTGCCTTGAGCGCGGACTCGTCGGCGATGTCCTGCGCAAGGGTGTTCTGGAGCTGGACCAGGTCATCTGCCAGCAGCCTGGCGCGGGCATCGCGGACCTCGAACTGGACAGTCTGCGCACGCCGTGCCACCGCTGCCTGCTTGCCGAGCGGTGTAAGTTGCCGGCGGATTTCCCCGGTCAGGTCGCTGAGCCGCTGCAGGTTGGCCTGCATCGCCTCCAGCTTGCGGACGGTCTTCTCCTTGCGCCGCCGGTGTTTGAGGATGCCGGCGGCTTCTTCGATGAAGCCCCTGCGGTCCTCGGGAGTGGCGTGCAGGACGCGGTCCAGCTGCCCCTGCCCCACGATGACGTGCATTTCGCGGCCGAGCCCGGAGTCGGAGAGCAGTTCCTGGATGTCCAGGAGCCGGCACGCCGAGCCGTTGATGGCGTACTCCGAACCGCCGGTGCGGAAGAGCGTGCGCGAGATGGTGACTTCGCTGTACTCGATCGGCAGGGCGCCGTCGGCGTTGTCGATGGTGAGCGCGACGTGCGCGCGGCCCAGGGGCGGGCGGCCGGACGTGCCGGCAAAGATGACGTCCTCCATCTTGCCGCCGCGGAGGGTTTTGGCGCCCTGCTCCCCCATGACCCACGCCAGGGCGTCCACGACGTTGGACTTGCCCGAGCCGTTGGGCCCGACGACTGCCGTGACGCCAGGCTCGAAGTCGAACGTCGTGGCCGACGCAAACGACTTGAAGCCCCGGACGGTCAGACTTTTGAGGTGCAAGGTTTTCAGATCTCCATAGGTGGCTGCAGCGGGTGCTGGTCCTCCACCAAATCTAGTGGCTAACGGGCAGGAATCCCCGGATTTGCGGCGTTCCGGGCCTTCCCAACCAAGGTGTCCATGGTCACCAGCGGCCGTTGCGGGGCCGCGGCTGGCATAAGGGGCAAGTGTAGGAGGAACGGTTCATGAACTGCTCGCGCCTCATGATGCTGACGATCCCGGCGGCAGCACAGCGCCGGCATTCCTGCCCCTCCCTGCCGTAGGCATTGAGGGACCGCTCAAAGTAACCGGACGCGCCGTTGACGTTGACGTACAAGGAATCGAAGCTCGTACCGCCGGCAGCCAGGGCATCGGCCATCACGTCGCGGGCAGCGGCGAGGAGGCGTTCGGCTTCAGCCCGACGGAGAGTGTCGGTGGGCCGCGCATAATGCAGTTTTGCCCGCCACAGGGCCTCGTCAGCGTAGATGTTGCCGATCCCGGACACGAGCCCCTGGTCCAGCAGCGCGCGTTTCAGCCCGGTCTTCCGCTTCCGGAGGCGCCGGTAGAAGGTGTCAAAGGAAAAATGCGGGTCCAGGGGGTCACGCGCGATGTGCGAGGCTTCCTCCGCAATGACCGGCACCGGGTCCTCCGCAGTCCCGCCGGGTCCGCCGTCGTCCGTGGGAACAAGGGCGGTGATGAACAGGCCGCCGAAGATCCGCTGGTCCACGAACCGCAACTGCTCGGGCATGGCTTCCTCCGGACTCAGCCGCAGGCGGACCTTCAGGTGTTTCTCGTCCGGAACGGAGCTGTCCTGCATCAGGAGCTGGCCGCTCATGCCGAGGTGGGCCATCAGCGCGACGCCGGGCAGCCCCGAACCGCCGCTACCGGTGCTGCCACGGGACACACCGTCTTCCTGCAGCGGCATCCAGAGGAACTTGCCCCGGCGGACGACATCGAGGATTTTGGCTCCCTCAAGGTTTCCCGCGAAATCCTCGGGCCCCAGCGCGTGCCGGCGCACGGATCTCGGGTCCACAACGTCGACGCCGGTGACGGTCCGGCCGCGGACCCAGTTGACCAGGCCGCGCCGGACCACCTCCACTTCGGGAAGTTCAGGCACCGGCGCTTAGCTGCCCGCGGCGGTATCCGACGGAGCCGCCGCTGCGTCTGCCGGTGCAGGCTCCGCGTCGGCGACCTTGACTGCCGCGCCCGAAAGCTTCCGCCAGGCGTCCGCGGCAGCTTCCTGCTCGGCTTCCTTCTTGGAGTGGCCGGAGCCTGTGCCGTAGGCGGTTCCGCCGATCTGAAGTTGGGCGACGAAGGTGCGCGCGTGGTCCGGGCCGGAGCCCTCAACGGCGTAGTAGATGCTGCCCAGCTGACGGCCCGCGGCCAGCTCCTGGATGCTGGTTTTCCAGTCCGTGCCGGCACCGAGCGCCGCGGCGTCCTTCAGGAGCGGACCAATGAGGCGCATCACCAGCTGGCGGGCGGTCTCGATGTCGTTGGACACGTAGGTAGCGCCAATGAGGGCTTCCATGGTGTCAGCCAGAATCGAGGCCTTGTTCTTGCCTTCGGTGAGCTTCTCCCCCTGGCCAAGGTAGATGTAGTCCCCGATGCCCAGGCTGCGGCCGATGCCGGCGAGGGCCCGGGTGCTCACCACGGCCGACCGGCGCTTGGCCAGGTCGCCCTCGGGGAGCGTCGGGTTGTCGCGGTACAGCGCATCGGTGACGGAGAAGCCCAGGATGGAGTCACCCAGGAACTCAAGGCGCTCGTTGGTGGGTATGCCGCCGTTTTCGTAGGCGTACGAACGGTGTGTCAGAGCAAGACGAAGCGTCCCGGCGTCAATGAAGACACCGAGACGCTTCAGAAGCTCTTCAGTTGAAGACATCCTGATCGACTTGTAGGCCGATTAGACGTCCGCGACCTTGCGGCCCTTGTACTCAAGGAACAGCGCAGTGCCAGCCGAGTCGGTGACGACCTTTGCCTGGTGCGGCAGGCTGTAGGTGACCTGGCCGTTCTCGACGGTCTTCACCAGGTGGGGGGCAGTTGCCTTCCACTGGGAACGACGGGCGCGGGTATTCGAGCGAGACATTTTCCGCTTGGGAACAGCCACGGCTAACTCATTTCTCTCTAGAAAAACACTTACAAATCAATTTTGCCGGTCAGGCTTAGCCAGATCAGCTAGGGCAGCCCAGCGAGGATCTACGACCTCGTGGTGGTGCCCCGGCTCGTCTTCCAGGCGCGCTCCGCATTCGGAACACAGACCCTGGCAGTCTTCCCGGCACACCGGCTGGAACGGCAGCGCGGTCACGACTGCGTCCCGCAACACCGGCTCAAGATCGATCAGATCGTGCTCGACTCGACGTTGCTCTTCATCGTCTTCCCCGTCGGAAAGCAGTACGCCTTCGTAGAGGAAAAGTTCTTGCACATTGACCTCAAGGTCATACGCAAGGGGATCCAGGCATCGGCCGCACTCACCGTTTACTTCGGTAAGGGCGGTTCCTGATACCAGAATTCCTTCGTGTACGGCCTCAAGCTTCAGGTCGAGCTCGATATCCGAGCCTTCCTGAACGCCAATGAGCGCCACGCCGAGATCTTTCGGCGCGGGTAGATGTTCCGTCAGTGTACGCATGCTCCCCGGGCTGCGCCCGAGGTCCTTGACATCTAACATCAAGGGCGAACTTGCATCTCGCTTAATGAGAACTCCTGTTGAACATATGACCGACGTACCATCTTAGCCTGAACTCCCTGACGGACTCAAACCGGATGCCACGCCGGGGCACGCGGCCGGCGTGCACCGGAAACGTACCGGACAAGCCTACCCCCTTCAGGGCTGGCGGGCCTAAGGCGCGCCGCCAGCCAGAAGCCGTTTCAGCACGGACCTGGGAACGTACTCGGAGACGCTGCCGCCCAGGCTGGCAACTTCCTTGATCAGGGTTGATGACAGGTGAAGGTAGTGCGCCTCTGCCGGAAGGAACACGGTCTCCACCCCGCTCAGCTGGCGGTTCATCGTCGCCATGGGAAGCTCGTAGTCAAAGTCCGACGACGACCGCAGCCCCTTCACGATGGCGGACACCCCGCGCTGCCGGCAGTACTCCGCCAGGAGTCCCTCCCCGACGGGTTCCACGACGATGCCGCGCAGGGAGGCCAGTGTCTCCCTGGCCATCTCAATCCGTTCCTCCAGCGGAAACCGGTACTTCTTGGCGTAGTTGGTGGACACGGCGACTATCACTTCATCAAACAGGCTCGCGGCTCTGGCGATGACCTCGAGGTGTCCATTGTGGATGGGGTCGAAGGAGCCTGGGCATACGGCGCGTCTCATGCTCCGAACCTACCGTATCCGCAGGCCGGGATACCATGACTGGGGCACGGCCGCGAACGCGCCCGCGGCTGAAAAGAGTGCCGAACAGACAGGCAGGAAACCAATGACAGAAACCCTTCCGGCTCCCTGGCAGCGTGCGGCCACCGGAGCGAACCTGCTGGCGGGGAACGGCACTTTGGGTGTGACCATCTTCGAGGAGATGACCACGCTCGCCATGCAGACCGGTGCCATCAACCTGGGGCAGGGATTTCCTGACGAGGACGGCCCCGCGGAGATCAAGGCGGCCGCCCAGGCCGCGATTGCCGAGGGCTCCAACCAGTACGCGCCCGGCAAGGGGGTCCCCCAGCTCCGGAAGGCCGTGTCCGCACACCAGAAGAGGTTCTACGGGCTGGAGCCGGACCCGGACACTGAAATTATCGTCACCACCGGAGCCACCGAGGCAATTGCCGCGTCACTGCTGGCCTTCGTCGGCCCCGGCGATGAGGTCCTGACCTTCGAGCCGTTTTACGACTCCTACGGTGCGATCATCGGGCTCTCCGGCGCCACGCATGTCACGGCCCCGCTGCTGGCCCCCGATTTCCTGCCCGACTCCGCAGCCCTGGAGGCGGCGTTCACCGACCGCACCAAAGTCGTGCTGCTGAACAACCCGCACAACCCGACCGGTGCGGTCTTCCCGCGCGAGGTGCTTCAGCGCGTCGTCGACCTAGCCCGGAAGCATGACGCGATCATCATCACGGACGAGGTTTACGAGCACCTCACGTTCGGCGTCACCCACATTCCGGTGGCCACGCTGCCGGGGGCCGCCGACAGGACGGTCACCATTTCCTCGGCAGGCAAGACGTTCTCGTTTACGGGCTGGAAGGTCGGGTGGCTGAGCGGCCCTGAGCACCTCGTAGCGGCGGTCCGTACCGTGAAGCAGTTCCTCACCTACAGTTCCGGCACCCCGTTCCAGAGTGCCATCGCCACCGGCCTGGCCCTGCCCGACGAATTCTACCAGGGCATCTCCGCCACGCTGCGGAAAAAGCGCGACATCCTGAGTGAGGGGCTGCGCGCGGCCGGACTGGAGGTGTTCACCCCCGACGGCACCTACTTCGTCAACGTGGACACCTCCCCGCTGGGCATCCGCGACTCGGTGGACCTGGCCCGCCGCCTGCCCGCGCTAGTGGGAGTGGCGGCCATTCCGGTGCCCGTGTTCTGCCACCCCGAGGGCGCGGAGCGGACGCGCAGCCTGCTGCGGTTCGCGTTCTGCAAGCGCGACGAAGTCCTCGAGGAGGCCGCCGCGCGGCTGGCGACCCTCCGGGACAGGCTCTGACCATGCCCGGCGGAGCCCGGGCATCGCGCTTTCTGCGCGCCACCGGCCAGCACGCCGTCATCGAACCGGATACCTACACTGACGGGGGTTTCGTGCTCAGCATCGGCGGCGCCGAGCAGTCCCACGTGGACCTGGCCGACCCCGAGGACATCTTCTACGAATACCTGCGCCGTGTCGGGCACGTCGTGGACCTCGCCGCTCCGTGGGGTGAACCCATCCGTGCCCTGCATCTGGGGGCCGGGGCGCTGACCCTGGCACGGTACATCCAGGCGACCCGCCCCGGCTCCGTCCAATACGCCGTGGAACTGGAACGGGAGCTGCTGGACTTCGTGCTGGAGCGGCTGCCGCTGCCGGACGGAACCGACCTCCACACGGTCATCGGCGACGCCCGCGCCGCCCTGGCCGAGCTGCCGCCGGACCTGCGTTTCGACGTTGTCATCCTGGACATCTTCTCCGGGCCGGAGGCACCGGAACACATCGCCTGCACCGGGTTCTACCAGGAGGCCGCGGCCCTTCTCTCGGAGCGGGGCGTGTTGATTGTGAATGTGGGCGACGAGCCGGGCCTGACGCTCGTCCGGAGCCAGGTGGCTGCGCTGCGCAGGGCCATGACCGACGTCGCAGCCTGCGCCGAGGCGGGCATGTTCGCGGGCAAGTATCCCGGGAACATCATCCTTGCCGGCACCCGCAGGCCGTGGCCGCCCGAGTGGACCGCCGCCCTGACAGCCCGCGGCCCCCATCCGGCCAAAGTCCTGGCCGGTGTGGAACTGGACGGGTTGTCCGACTAGGAGCTAGTCCTCGGCCTCCAGCGCGAGGTCCACATCCTGGCCGCTGGACGGTTCGGCGTACCACAGCCGTGTCTCGCCGTACTTCTTCTCGGCAAAGCGCTCCAGGCCTCCGGGCCACCCCGGTTCGGTAGAGCGCGACGACCGTTCGACCACTACCACCGCCCCGTCGCTGAGGTGCGGGGCAAGCTTTTGCAGGACGGACGCCAGCGCGGGCTCGTCGAGGGGGTAAGGCGGGTCCAGGAACGCGACGTCCCATGCGGTGTCCGCGGCCGTCCGCTCGAGGAAGGATTCCACTTTGGAGCGGTGCACCGTGACGGCCTTGCGGCCCAGGACTCCGTTGATGAGGTCCGCGTTCCGCTGGCACACGGCGCTGGCCTTCGCGTCGAACTCCACGAGATCGACCGTTTCCGCCCCTCTGCTGGCGCTCTCGACCCCCAGCGCACCGGATCCCGCGTAGAGGTCCAGGACGCGGGCGCCGCCGAGCACGTTAAACGCGTCCAGCCGGGAAAACAGCGCCTCCTTGACCCGGTCCGTGGTGGGCCGCGTCATTGAACCTGGCACGTTGGCCAGCGGGGTTCCGCCCGCGGCGCCGGCAACGATCCTGCTCATGCGCCGGCCCCCGCGCTGTCCCCTGCCTGCGGCAGTGCGGGTGGCAGGGTCATCGTGCTAGCCGCGTTCAAGGAACGCCTCCTTCTCGGGGTTCAGGTACTCGTCAATGGCCTCTGCAAGTGCCGCCTGGCCGGCCAGCGCAGGGTCTGTGCCCACAATCTTCTGGGCGTCCTGCCGGGCCCGGGCAATGATGTCCTCGTGCTCCAGGACACGGAGCAACTTCAGCGTGGACCGGCCCCCGGACTGCGAGGCGCCGAGGATGTCGCCCTCGCGGCGCAGCTTCAGGTCCTCCTGGGAAAGCTCGAAGCCGTCGGTGGTGGCGGCGACGGCGTCCAGCCGGCGCCGGCTCGGGTGCCCCGGTTCGAGGGTGGTCACGAGCAGGCACGTGCCCGGCAGCCCTCCCCGGCCCACGCGCCCGCGGAGCTGGTGAAGCTGGGAGATGCCGAAGCGGTCCGCGTCCAGGATGACCATCAGGGTGGCGTTATGCACGTCCACGCCCACCTCGATGACGGTGGTGGATACCAGCAGCTTGGTCTTGTTGGCCGTGAAGGAGGCCATGGTCTCCGACTTCAGCACCGGGTCCTGGCGCCCGTGGAGTGGCGCCAGCGCCACTCCGGCCAAGGCCGGTTCCTCCCTGAGGTGTTCGACGACGGCGGTCACGGAGGCCAGTTCGCGCGCGGCTCCGTCTCCCTCCAGTTCCCCGGGGTCGGGTTCCGCTTCACCGGGAGTGAAGTCGCCGTCGTCGTCCGCCCCGATCTTGGGGCACACGACGTAGACCTGGTGGCCCGACTCGATCTCTTCGCGGGAGCGGGACCAGATGCGGCCGGCCCAGGCGGGGTTTTCCGCGAGGCCGACGACGTGCGTGGTGATGGGTGCCCGGCCGGCGGGCAGTTCGTCAAGCACGGATGTTTCAAGGTCGCCGAACACCGTCATGGCCACGGTCCTGGGGATCGGGGTGGCGGTCATGACCAGCAGGTGCGGCGGCTTGCTGGCCTTGGCACGCAGGGCATCGCGCTGTTCCACGCCGAAACGGTGCTGCTCATCCACCACGATGAGGCCCAGGTCAAAGAAGGTGACGTTGTCGCTCAACAGCGCGTGGGTGCCGATGACGATCCCGGCAGTGCCGGACGCGGCGTCGAGCAGCGCCTGCTTGCGCGCGGCAGTCGGCATGGAGCCGGTAAGCAGGCTGACCTGCACCGAATGGTCGCCCAGCCCGCCCAGGAGCCCGTCGCGGGACAGCTCGCCAAGTGTCCGCCGGATGGAATCGAAGTGCTGTGCCGCCAACACTTCCGTGGGCGCCAGCAGCGCTGCCTGTCCCCCGGCGTCGACCACCTGGAGCATGGCCCGCAGCGCCACGATGGTTTTTCCGGAGCCTACCTCGCCCTGCAGCAGCCTGTTCATGGGCCAGTCCTGCGACAGCTCCTCCGAGAGGGTCTTGCCGACGGCGGACTGGCCCGCGGTCAGGGTGAACGGCAGCTGGCGGTCGAAGGCCGCGAGCAGCCCCTCCGGCACGGGACGCCGGGCGGTGGCCTCCTCGGAAGCGAGCTGGGCCCGGCGCCGGGCCAGAGCCGACTGGAGGACCAGGGCTTCCTGATAGCGGAACCGGTCCCTGGCATTGCGCCAGTCCTGCGCGGTCTCCGGGGCGTGGATGAGCCGGTAAGCCTCCGGCACCGGAAGGAATTTTTCCCGCGCTGATATGGCCGCCGGCAACGGGTCCGGCAAGGCGTCCAGGTCCGCGGTTTCCAGCAGGGCTTTCACGACCTTCTGGATGGACCAGCTGGTAAGGCCTGCGGTGGCCGGGTAGATCGGGATGGGCATGGCCGCGAGCTTTTCAGGGTCCATGTCCGGGACATCCGGGTCCTTGTCCAGCAGTTGGTAGTTCGGGTTGGTCAGCCCCAGTGAACCCTGGTAGCGCGTCACCTTCCCGGAGAACATGGCCCGCCGGCCGGGATGCAGCTCGGCCCTGGCGAGACGGCCGTTGAAGAAACTGATTTTCAGTGTGCCCGTGCCGGCGTCATCGGTAACGACGACGTCGGTGATGGAGCCTTTCCGCGCGCGCATCTGCCGGGTGCTGTTGGAGACGACGCGGGCGATCAGTGTCGCTTCCTCATCGAACGGAAGTTCGCTGATGCGCGTCAGCTCACCGCGGTTGAGGTAGCGGCGCGGGAAGTGGTTCAGCAGGCCGCCGACGGTGGTGATGCCAAGGTGCTTCTCGATGGCCGCCGCGGAGCGCTTGCCGACCCGGCGCTCCAGGCCGAGTTCCAGTTCGGCGTTCATCGTCCTTCGGCGCCCACTTCTCCCGACGGGTCCCGGGGCAGGGCGAGCTCGCTGACGGAGACGTCCGCCGGATTGCCCAGCGACCTGATCACGCCAAGGGCCGGAGCGGGGTCAGGGACGTGCACGTGGACACGCCACCGGTACCGGCCCTCGGCATCGGCGGAAGGGCCAGCCTGGCTCATGATGACGGAGTCGCCGAGTTCATCCAGGCGCTGCCTGAGGGTGGCGGCGTCCAGCGGGGACAGGCTGATGGTGCACATGACCTCCACGCCGTCGTCGTCCGGCATGCCGGTGTGGATGTGGGGGTCCTGGAGGTCGTACCCGTGCAGGCCGTCCAAAAGCTCGCTGCGGAGTTCCTCGCCGAGCACCGCCGAGCGGAGGCAATCCAAGATCAACAGCATTCCCACGCCGCCGGCGTCCACCACGTGCGCGGCCTGCAGGGCATCAAGCTGCCCCTCCGTGCGGACCACGGCCTCGAGGGCAGCCGCCACGGCCGCATCCAGGACCAGGCCCAGGGCATGGTTGCTGTCGTTGCCGTTCTGGCCGGCGTCGACGGCGGCCGCGGCCCGCCCCGCCGCCTCCATCACGGACAGCATGGTGCCGGGAACGGGGTCGCTGAGCGCTGACCAGGCCCTGATCTGCGCCCGGTTGAGGGCAGCTGCGAGGAGCGAGGAGGTGAGCCTGGCGTGTCCGGCCAGCGGTTCGGCCGCTGCGCAGAGGAAGACGGAGAACAGCGTGCCTGAGTTCCCCTTGGCCTGCTCCATGGCCGCCTGCCCGGCATGCGCCAGAACGGCGCCCACGTCATTGAGCTGTGCCGGGTGCCCGGCCTGCTCCGGCACCTGCATCTGCATCTGCATGGGGCCTGCGTCTGCGGGGACGGCGTCCTGGAGCGCCCGGTGGGCGGCGCGGACCGTGAGGTAGAGGTTGGTACCGGTATCGCCGTCGGCTACCGGGAAGATATTGATGGCGTTCAGGCGGTCGCTGTGGTTGCCCAGTGCGGTTTCGGCCTTGCCCAACCACCGCTTCATCGCTTGCGCGTTCGCGGCAACCTTAGTCTGCAAAGTGATCCCATCCCACGGAGTCAGCGGGCCGTCCCGCGATCGTCACGCCGGGCGCCTTGTCGGCGCCGCAGGCTTGTACTGAGCCTATCCCAGTAAAGCCGGGCGGCACCTGCATGCCCGCCGGGAATGTGGCCAGGAGCCCGTGGTCTTCCCCGCCGCCGAGTACCCACGCGCGCGGGTCGGCACCCAGGAGGGTGGCCGCGGGGCGGAGGGGCTCGGCGAGCTGGCCAAGGTGCCCGGGATCCAAGTCCAGCACAGCGTGGCTGGCCACCGCCATCCTGGTTCCGTCCCGCACCAGGCCGTCGGAAATGTCCATCATCGCTGTGGCTCCGGACATGCGTGCCAGCGGCCCGGCCTCCAGGGGCGGCTCCGGCCGGCACTGAAGCTCAAGGAAGGACAGCAGGCCCGGTGAAAGGGAACCCACCTGATGGGCGGACTCCAGCAGTGCCAGCCCGGCGGCAGCCCAGCCTGCCCGCCCGGCGATGGCCACGGTATCGCCTGCCTGGGCGCCGGACCGGAGTACCGGCTTGCCACCGTCGAGCGTGCCGAGGACCGCGACGGTGACGGACAGTTCGCGGCCGCGGCCAAGGTCGCCGCCCGCGACAGAACAGGCACGCGCGCCCAGCTTGCTGATGGCGGCCGTGAGGCCGTCCGCCAGGTCCTCCACCCATCCGACCGGCGTGCGAGGCGGCAGGGTCAGGCTCACCACCATGGACGTTGCCGAGGCACCCATGGCGTTGATGTCGCTCAGGTTCTGCGCCGCGGCCTTCCACCCGACGTCATATCCGGTGGTCCGGTAGCCGTTGCGCCACTCAAGCCGAAAATCCTGGTCCTGGACCTGGGTGTCGATGCTGATGACCGTTCTGCCGTCCGGAACAGCAATAATGGCGGCGTCATCGCCCGGTCCAAGGAGCACGGCGGCACTGTGCAAGGCATTGAGTTCCAGGCGCGGGAAGATCCGTACCAGAAGCTCCGCTTCGGACAGCTGGGCGACAGTCAATGGTGTTTGGGGCACGCCACTACGCTACCGCCACGGACGGACATTCTTTGGCTGGCCGGGTTTCCGGGCCCGGCCAGCACGAAGTGCGGGCGTCATTCGGCGGTCAGTCCGGCTCTGCGCGGAACGATAGGCTTGAAGGATGCAATACCCGCCTGCCGAGAACCCTGTCCAGAAACCCATCCGCAGGCTGACAGTGGCCGTGGGCACCGCGCTGACTGGACTGGTGCTGGGCGGCTGTTCACCCGCCGTCGATGTTGCCCCCGCCGCCGACGCAGCCAATCCGGCCTGCGCCCCGATGATGGTGGCCCTTCCGGATGCGATCGGCGAGGCCCGCCTGCGGAAGACGAACAGTCAGGCCACCGCCGCCTGGGGCGACCCCTCGCAGGTGGTCCTGCGGTGCGGCGTCAACGTCCCCGGACCCACCACGGACCGCTGCGTCAGCGTCAACGACGTCGACTGGGTCATCAAGGAGGGCAGCCCCGTGTGGACGCTGACCACCTACGGCCGGGAACCCGCCACGGAAATCCTGATGGATCCGGACAAGATCAGCTCGGCCACCGTCCTGGCTGACCTGTCCGCCGCAGCCGCAAAGATCAAGGCCAGCCGCAACTGCGTGGGCCAGGAGGATCTGCAGGACCTGCCCACCAGCAAGTAGCGGGCCAGGTCCCACATGTCAGCGCAGGCCGGTCTTGCGGGTCAGCGCCAGGTAGATCAGCTCGTCGATCAGTTCCGGATAGCTCAGTCCGGTGGCCGCCCACATTTGCGGGTACATGCTCTTCGGCGTGAATCCGGGCATCGTGTTGATCTCGTTGATGATCAGGTCGCCGTCCGGAGTGTAGAAGAAGTCGACCCGGCTCAGGCCCTCCGCTCCCACAGAGTCGAACGCCGCTGCAGCGAGCTCGCGGACGCGGGCAATCGCTTCCTCGGGCATGTCCGCGGGGCAGCTCAGGGCGGCCGCGTCATCCACGTACTTGGCCTGGAAGTCGTAGAACTCGTGCCCGCCGCCGGCCACGGAGATCTCGCCGGGCAGGGACGTGCGCGGCGCATCGCCACCGCGGCCCTCGAGCACGGCGCATTCGATTTCCCGGCCCACGATGCCGGCCTCGATCACCAGCTTCGGATCATGTTCGCGGGCCGCCTCTATCGCGGCGTCCAGGCCGTCAAGCGAGTCAACTTTGGAGATCCCCATCGAGGATCCGGCGCGGGCGGGCTTGACGAACACCGGGAAGCCCAGCAGGTCAACCTGCTTGCGGACAGACTCGGGGTCGTTGCGCCACTGCCTGTCGGTCACGGCGATGTACGGGCCCACCTTCAGGCCGGCGGCCTCGAAGACCACCTTCATGAAATGCTTGTCCATGCCCACCGCCGAGGCGAGCACGCCGGCACCGACGTAGCGGGTGTCGGAGAGTTCCAGAAGCCCCTGGATGGTGCCGTCCTCGCCGAACGGCCCATGCAGCAGCGGGAACACCACATCCACGGATCCAAGTTCCTGCGGCACCTCGTTGGGAGCCGTCACGATGAGCTGGTGCTCCCCCCCGATCTCCGTGATGCTCACTGTCCTAGCCGACGGGGCGACCTCCGGAAGCGAGGTTGCGGACAGCGACCACTGTGCCGTGTCCCCCGGCGGGAGGACCCACTGGCCGGACTTGGCAATACCGATGGGAACGACGTCGTACTTGTTCCGGTCGATGGCCCCCAGCACTCCGGCAGCAGTTACGCAACTGACGGCGTGCTCGCTGGAGCGGCCGCCAAAGAGGACGGCCACCCGCGGCTTGGGCTGGCTACCGCCGTGGGCGGCCTTGGTCTGGCTGGTGTTGTCCGCTGCGGTCAAGTTTTCTTCCGACACTGTCAGTAATCGCCTTCGGCTTTAAGTTCCCGGGACAGCAGCAGCGGCCCGAGTTGGTCAACGGACAATTTTCCGGCGAGGACCGCGACGACGGCCGCCGTGATGGGCATCTCGACGCCGAGCTTGCCGGCCAGTTCGTGGACGGCCTGGCCGGATTTGATGCCTTCGGCGGTCTGGGTCATTTTCTGCGCGACCTCGTCCAGCGTCAGGCCCTGTCCCAGCAGGCGGCCGGCAGTGTGGTTCCGGGACAGCGGTGACGAGCACGTGGCCACCAGGTCCCCAAGCCCGGCCAGGCCCGCCATGGTGTGGGCCTTCCCGCCGAGCGCCAGGGCCAGCCGGGAGGTTTCGGCCAGGCCGCGGGTAATGACGGACGCCTTGGTGTTGTCCCCCATCTGCTTTCCCTCGCAGATGCCCACGGCCAGTGCGATGACGTTCTTGACGATGCCGCCGATCTCCACACCCACGATGTCCGAGGTGGTGTAGGGGCGGAAGTATGGCGCCGTGCAGCTTCTCGCGATCCAGCCGGCGACGGCCGAGTCGGGACAGGCGACCACCGAGGCTGTGGGCTCCTCCCGGGCGATCTCCATCGCCAGGTTGGGGCCGGAGACGACGGCGATTCGGTCGGCCGGGATGTCCAGTTCCTCAGCGATCACCTCGCTCATCCGGACGTCGGTGCCCAACTCAAGGCCTTTCATCAGGGACACCACGAGGGCGTCGGGCCCGATCAGGGGCTTCCACTTGCGCAGCTGGAGGCGAAGGGACTGCGCCGGTACGGCAAGGACAACCAGGTCGGCTCCGGACAGCGCGTCCGCCACGTCGGTGGAGGCGGAGATGCTCGGCGGCAGGTCAATGTCTGCCAGGTACTGGGGGTTGCGGTGGTTGCCGTTGATCTCGGCGACGACTTCCTCGCGGCGCCCCCAGAGCCGGATGCTGCGCTCCACGCCGGAGGCGGTGGCTGCGTCGGCCAGGATTTTCGCGAACGTGGTGCCCCACGAGCCGGCGCCCAGGACTGCCACGGATACCGCGGAGCCGGGCCGGGCGTGAACAGGCGTCACTTCCCGCCCCGCTCGACGTCGCGGCCGTGCTTCGTCTGGTTGTGGGCGGTGGGGTCCCAGCGCCGGGCCGGCGGCTGCTCCCCACGGAGTTCGGCCAGGAGACCGGTGACGGCATCCATGATGACATCCGTGGCTTCGGCCAGGGTGGCCTTGTCGCGGGACCGGCCCGCGAAGCGCGAGAGGTCGACGGGGTCGCCGATCCGGATCCTGGACGTCTTCCGCGGAAACAGGTGGAACCGCTTGGCGTAGCGGGGAAAGAGCTCGTGCGCGCCCCAGTGCGCCATCGGCACCACGGGGATGCCCGTTTCGAGAGCCAGGCGGGCGGCGCCGGTGTGGCCCTTCATCGGCCACAGATCGGGGTCGCGGGTCAGCGTACCCTCCGGGTAGATGATGATCGCTCCGCCCTCCGCCACAATCTCCTGGGCGAGCTGCAGCGAGCGGTTAGCCCCCGCCGTCGAGCGTTCCACCGGAATCTGCTTGGTGGCATGCAGTACGGCGCCCACCACCGGGACCTTGAAGAGGCCCGACTTCGCCAGGAAGTGCGGGGCGCGCTTGTTGCTGTACAGCATGTGCCCGATCACGAGGGGGTCGATCTCGGTGCAGTGGTTGGGCACGGCGATGAAGCCGCCGGCGGGAAGCTTGTCCGTGCCCTCCCATTTTTTGCTCATGATCAGGTTCAGGACCGGCCGGACAATGCCGGCGATGATCACGAACGTTGTATGGCTTTTGGCCGATTCTTTCACCGGGCCCCCGCTACTTCGCCGGTGAAATGTCGAAGTCGGCGCCGAGCCCGGCCAGCTTCTCGGTGAACCGCTCGTAGCCGCGGTTGATGATGTCGATTCCGGTCACGCGGGAAGTTCCCGTGGCGGCCAGGGCGGCGATCAGGTGGCTGAAGCCGCCGCGGAGGTCAGGTACGTCGATGTCGGTTCCCTTGAGCTGGGTGGGGCCGGAGATGACGGCGGAATGCAGGAAGTTCCGCTGTCCGAAGCGGCACGGCACGCTGCCCAGGCATTCCCGGTGCACCTGGATGCTGGCGCCCATGCGGATGAGTGCCTCGGTGAAGCCGAAGCGGTTCTCGTAGACGGTCTCGTGCACGATGGACACGCCTTCGGCCTGGGTCAGGGCTACGACGAGGGGCTGCTGCCAGTCGGTCATGAATCCGGGGTGGACGTCCGTTTCGAGGACGAGGGGACTGAGCTTGCCGCCGCGGTGGTAGAAGCGGATGCCGTCCTCGCCGATGTCCATGCCGCCGCCCACCTTGCGGAAGGTGTTCAGGAAGGTCATCATGTCCCGCTGGGAGGCGCCTTCAACGAAGATGTCGCCGCGCGTCACCAGCGCCGCGGACGCCCAGGAGGCCGACTCGTTGCGGTCCGACAGCGCGCGGTGGTTGTAGCCGCCCAACTCGCGGACACCCTCGATCCGGATGGTGCGGTCCGTCTGGACGCTGATGATGGCGCCCATCTTCTGCAGCACGGCGATGAGGTCAACAATTTCCGGCTCGGTGGCGGCACCGGAGAGTTCGGTGATGCCTTCGGCGCGCGTGGCACTCAGGAGAACCTGCTCCGTGGCGCCGACGGAGGGGTACGGCAGGGAAATCTTGGCCCCGCGCAGGCCCTTGGGCGCCGAAATGTGTATGCCGCCCGGACGCTTTTCGACGACGGCGCCAAACTGCCGCAGCACGTTCAGGTGGTAGTCGATGGGCCGGTCCCCGATCTTGCAGCCGCCCAGGTCCGGGATGAAGGCCTCGCCGACCGCGTGGATCAGGGGACCGCACAGCAGGATGGGGATCCGGGAGTCGCCGGCGTGGGCGTCTATGGCCGTGCTCGGCGCAGTCTTGGCACCCTTGGGATCCAGGGTCAGGTCACCGGTGACGGGATCCTTGTCGACGGTCACGCCGTGGAGCTGGAGCAGGCTGGTGACTACCTCGACGTCCTTGATTTCCGGAACGTTCCGCAGCACGGAAGGCTCGTTGCCCAGCAGCGCGGCCACCATGGCCTTGGGCACAAGGTTCTTGGCACCGCGGACGGTGACACGGCCAGTTAGCGGGACGCCTCCGCGGATTGTCAGAACACTACTCATTTACCGGTTTCCTCACGACTACTCGCCCCCAAATCCTTACAAAGGCACCAGCTAAGCATATGAGCTCGCGTTACCGAACCGAAATACTGACGCGGGCGCGTGGGCTCCCAGGGCCGCACCGGGGGCAGCGGAAAGGCCCGCCGCGGCTATGCACGGCGGGCCTTTTTGGCGATGTTTATGCGGTCAGGAAGTCCTGGCCGGGAGTGTAAGCGGCTTGAAGGACGGCCGGGTGGCTTCGTAGGCCGTAATGTCCTCCTCGTGCTGCAGGGTCAGTCCGATGTCGTCGAGGCCCTCGAGCAGGCGCCAGCGCGTGTAGTCGTCGATCTCGAACGGCGCAACCACGCTGCCGCAGGTGACGGTCTTGGAGGCGAGGTCAACGGTCACCTCGGTTCCCGGTGCGTTCTCGAGGGTCTTCCAGATGAGCTCGATGTCATCCTGGGCAACCTGGGCGGCGAGGAGTCCCTGCTTGCCGGAGTTGCCGCGGAAGATGTCCGCGAAGCGCGAGGACAGCACAGCTTTGAAGCCATAGTCCTTGAGCGCCCAGACGGCGTGCTCCCGGGAGGACCCGGTGCCGAAGTCCGGCCCGGCCACCAGCACGGAGCCGGCGTTGAACGGTTCCTGGTTCAGGATGAACGCCGGGTCCTTGCGCCAGGCCGCGAACAGCGCATCCTCGAAGCCGGTGCGGGTGATGCGCTTGAGGTAGACGGCGGGGATGATCTGGTCCGTGTCGACGTTGCTCTGGCGCAGCGGGACGCCGATACCGGTGTGGGTGGTGAACTTTTCCATGGCGTCTTCCTAGGCGGCGTCGGTGGTGAGGGCTGCGGATGCCGGTGCCGGATCGAGGTCCGACGGCGAACTCAGCGTTCCGCGGACGGCCGTGGCGGCTGCAACCACAGGAGAAACAAGGTGCGTGCGGCCTCCCTTGCCCTGCCGGCCCTCGAAGTTGCGGTTGGAGGTGGAGGCGCACCGCTCCCCCGGCTCCAGCTGGTCCGGGTTCATGCCCAGGCACATGGAGCAGCCGGCAAAACGCCACTCGGCGCCGAAGTCCTTGAAGACCTTGTCCAGGCCCTCGGCCTCGGCTTCGAGGCGCACCCGGGCAGAGCCGGGGACCACCAGCATCCGGACTTTCGGGTCCTTCTCGCGGCCGCGGACGATGTCCGCCGCGGCCCGCAGGTCCTCGATGCGGGAGTTGGTGCAGGAGCCCAGGAAGACGGTGTCCACGCGGATGTCCTTCATGGGCGTTCCGGCCGCCAGGCCCATGTACTGCAGGGCGCGTTCCGCGGCGGCCTTGGCGTTCTCGTCGCCGAAGTCCTCCGGGGACGGTACCTTTGCCGACAGCGAGACGCCCTGGCCGGGGTTCGTGCCCCAGGTCACGAACGGCTCAAGGGTGTTGGCGTCCAGGTCAACCTGGACGTCGAAGACGGCGTCGTCGTCCGTGCGCAGCGTGTTCCAGTATTCGACGGCGGCGTCCCACTCGGCGCCCTGCGGCGCGTGCGGGCGCCCGCTCATGTAGGCGTAAGTCGTCTCATCCGGAGCCACCATGCCGGCGCGCGCGCCTGCTTCGATGGACATGTTGCAGATGGTCATCCGCGCGTCCATGGACAGCGCGCGGATGGCCGAGCCACGGTATTCCAGGACATAGCCCTGGCCGCCGCCGGTGCCGATCTTGGCGATGACGGCCAGGATAATGTCCTTGGCGGTCACGCCGGGGCGCAGCGTGCCCTCGACATTGATGGCCATGGTCTTGAAGGGCTTGAGGGACAGCGTCTGGGTGGCCATGACGTGCTCCACCTCGGAGGTGCCGATGCCCATGGCCAGCGCGCCGAACGCGCCGTGGGTGGACGTGTGCGAGTCACCGCACACCACGGTCATGCCGGGCTGGGTCAGTCCAAGCTGCGGACCTACAACGTGCACGATGCCCTGCTCGGCGTCACCGAGGGAGTGCAGGCGGACACCGAACTCCCCGCAGTTGTTGCGGAGGGTCTGGATCTGGGTCCGGCTGGTGAGGTCGGCAATCGGCTTGTCGATGTCCAGCGTCGGGGTGTTGTGGTCCTCGGTGGCGATGGTGAGGTCCGGGCGGCGCAGCTTGCGGCCGGCCAGGCGGAGACCCTCGAAGGCCTGCGGGGAGGTCACCTCATGGACGAGGTGGAGGTCGATGTACAGAAGGTCCGGCTGGGCGTTGGCGCCTTCGCCGTTGCCTTTGCGCACCACGTGCGCATCCCAGACTTTCTCGGCCAATGTTTTGGCCATGGCCATCTCCCTTCGATGCTGTTTGCTGTTAGGTCCACTGAAACAGCAGACCCCTGTAATAAGCCAGTCAAATGATTTGCATCTCAGATAATGAGACGGCAATATCAATACATGGACAATTCTAGTGGAGTCGGCGTCATTGATAAAGCAGCGCAGGTGCTCGACGCGCTTGAGGCCGGGCCCACCACTCTTGCGCAGCTGGTCGCTGCCACCGGACTGGCGCGGCCCACCGTGCACAGGCTCGCGCTGGCACTGGTCCACCACCGCCTCGTCAGCCGGGACATCCAAGGCCGGTTTGTCCTCGGCAGCCGCCTCGTCGAGCTTGCCTCCGCCGCCGGCGAGGACAGGCTGATTGCCTCCGCGGGGCCGGTTCTCATGCAGCTTCGTGACGCCACCGGCGAAAGCGCCCAGATTTTCCGCCGCCAGGGCGACTGGCGGGTCTGCGTCGCCTCCGCCGAACGGCCCATCGGCCTGCGCGACACGATCCCCGTCGGAACCCAGCTGTCCATGAAGGCCGGTTCGGCCGCCCAGGTCCTACTCGCCTGGGAGGACCACGACCGCCTGCTGGAGGGCCTGCAGTCCGCGCGTTTCACGCCCACCGTTCTGGCGGGAGTACGACGGCGGGGCTGGGGCCAGAGCCTTGGCGAGCGGGAGCCCGGGGTCGCCTCCGTCTCGGCACCCGTGCGGGGACCGTCCGGCAGGGTGATCGCCGCCGTCTCCATCTCCGGCCCGATCGAGCGCCTCACCCGGCAGCCCGGCCGGCTGCACGCGGAGGTCGTCTGCAACGCCGCCCGCGTCCTGACCGAAGCGCTCCGCAAGAACAACGACTAGCCCCACGTTCCCCAACTAGGTAGCAGCTCGGGGCGTTCTCAGGGCTGAGAACGCCCCGAGCTGCTACCCAGTTTCGCTCCTGGACGCCGTCCTGAAAAGTTTCCTGATCCTGTCCGGATCTGAGCTCGAGCGGCCTTAATATTCCGCGTACGTGACGCCACTGGTCTCGACGTCGATCCGTACTTCCGATTGCCGTACGACGATGATCTCGACGCCGCGTATCTGTCAGTGCTTCCGAAGGACCCGTTTCCCGAGGCCCTGTTCGCAGACCGTCCTTTTGACGAGGACTTCCTTTTTGACGACGGACCGTACTCAGACGCCGATACTTCCTGCCACGCTGCTGCCGTGGCCTCTACAACAGCGTCGGGCTGGGTTCTCCCGGCAGCCGATCTCACCGCCGACGGTCCCGGGCTGATCAACCAGATCCGCGGCTACGAGAACGTCAAGTGCTGGGCCGCCGGGCAACAGGCCAGGCTTGCCGTCGAGTTCGAGGCGAGACAGCGTCAGGAACAAGCTGCACTTGCAGGGCAGGCCGAGCGCAGCACCCTGTCGGCCGAGGACCTGGGAAAGAAGCGCCCCAAAGAAAACACTTCGGGCGTGTCTGAGCAGATCGCGCTGGCCCGCGGAGAGTCCCCACACCGCGGAGGCCGGCTGCTCGGCATGGCCAAGGCTCTGGTCACCGAGATGCCGCACGCCTTGGGAGCCTTGGATACCGGCCAACTGAATGAAGAGCGCGCCATGTTTTTCGTGAAAGAAACAGCCTGTCTGACCGTCAAAGACCGGACTGCCGTCGATGAAGAGTTGGGTGCGGATACGGGGACCTTCACCGGTGTCGGGACCCGCGGCGTCACCGCCGCGGTAAAGGCCGCCGCCACCCGCAGAGACCCGCGATCCGTCACCCAGCGGGCCAGCCACGCCGCCTCGGAACGGTCCGTGAGCCTGCGCCCGGCCCCGGACTGCATGACCTATTTCACCGCCCTGCTGCCGGCCCACCAGGGCGTCGCCGTCTACACGGCACTGACCCGGCAGGCCGAAACCCTCAAGTCCGCCGGCGACCCGCGCGCACTAAATTAGATCAAGGCCGACGAGCTCGTCGAATGCACCACCGGCTCCCCCGGCGGGATCACCGGGATAGACCTCAACCTCGTCATGACCGACCGCGCCCTCTTCCAAGCGGACAGTGAACCCGCCCGTCTCACCGGTACGGCATCGTCCCCGCCACTTGGGCCCGGGAACTCCTCAACCGAGAAGAAGCCCCGGAACGCGCGCCAGAACACCCACGGACGCAGGGAAGTAACCCTCGCGTTGGCAGCTCAAACGCATCCGACTCGCTTCATCCAACTCCGCGACGACACCTGCCGGACCCCCTACTGCGACGCCCCGATCCGCCACCTTGACCACATCATCCCCTGGCACGACGACGGCCCAACATCCCTCGCCAATAGTGCCGGGCTCTGCGAAGCGTGCAACCACACGAAGGAACTCCCCGGCTGGAAAGCAAAACCGAGGCCCGGGCCACGGCACACCTTCGAAATCACCACCCCAATCGGGCACACCTACCGGTCAATGGCGCCACCGCTGCCGGGAACCCAATTAACGGAGAATGGAGCCCGCGAGGCGCCTCAATCGGAGCAGAGCGGCCCGGCGCCGTAACGGGCAGTAGTCTGGGCGCATGACCAGCTACGCAGTGTTCCTCCGCGGCATTAACGTGGGCGGCATCAACATCAAGATGGCGGACCTCAAAGAAGCTCTGAAGGCTGGACCGTTCACCGGGGTAAAGACCCTGCTGGCCAGCGGCAATGTAGTGTTGGCCAGCGAACTCGATCCTGCCGCCGTCAAAAAGGAATTCGAGACAACCCTGCGGATGGCCTTCGGCTACGACGCCTGGGTGGTGGTGCTGACCTCGGACCGCGTGTCGGAGCTCGTTGCCGCATGCCGCTATCCGGCCGACGACAAAAGCACGCACACCTACCTCACGCTGGCCTCCGACGCGGCCGCACTGGACGAGCTGTTCACCGCGGGGGAAGCATTGGATGGCGCCGAGCAGGAGCGGCTGGGTCCCGAGGCCATGGCCTGGCTGGCGCCCGCCGGCGGCACGCTCGAAAGCCCGTTCAGCAAACTTTCGGCCAAGCCGAAGTACAAGGCCTCCACCACCACCCGAAACCTCCGCACCATGATCAAGGTCCGGGACGCTGCGGCAGCCCTGGAGACGGCAGCCGGCTGAGTAGAACTAGCCGGCTGCAGCCCGCAGCGCCGCGTTGAATGCCTCCAGCCGACGGACCTCCGCCTCCACGGGTTCCACCACAAGCCGGCCAGCTACCTCTGCCACGGCGGCGTTGAGCCGCTTCCTGGCCCTCGCGCCGCGGCGCCGCGCGACCCCGGCAGAGATGAATCTGGCCGTGACGGCAAGCAGTATCCCCAGTGCAGCTCCGCCGGCAATCAGCAGGGTGGGGACCGGCCAGCCTTCCACCCTGGGCACCTCCGGAACAGGCAGCTGCAGGTAGCCTAGCCCCGCCAGTACGCCCAGCCAGCCCAGCCCCGCCACGGCCGCGACCAGCGCGAGCCACTGAATCACGTTAAACGCCCCCCACCACCAGGACTTCCGTCCCGCAGCGAGGTCTGCCCCGGCGATCGCCTGGTCAAGGGCATCAGGCAGCCGGTCCCTTCCCGCCCGGGCCGCCGCGCGGATGGACGCCCGCCAGGGGCCAGGGGCACCGTCACTGGCGGCGTCGGCAAACTCGCGGACCGCAGCATCGGTCCGCGCGCGCTCGGGAGCCCCGGCGGGCGGCAGGGACGTCCGGTTTACCTCCGCGCTGGCGTTGCGGCGCAGGTTGAGCCGGCGGAGGGGGTCAGGCCTGAAACGCACAAGCCACCGCGTCACCGGCCAGCCCGTGCGCCGGGTGGACTCTATCCGGTAGGACGCGGACACTGCAGCGGCCACCAGGGGTACGTTGGCCGCCGTCGCCAGTTCGTCACCAAGCCGCGCGACGGTCCCGCCCCTCACCCCGGCGGCGTCGCCGCGGCCCGCTGCTTCCTCCAGCTGCGCCGCCGCCTTGGTCACATCCGCGGAAAGCCGCAGTGACAGCGCTTCCCGCTGCGAGACCACGCGGCGGATGGCGGCTCTGACGCCGTCTACGCCCGCTCCGGTCAGCGCGGAGGCCGCCAGGACCTGGACCTTGCCCAGCCCGTCGCGCGCCAGGAGTCCCCGCAGCGACTCGAGCACGGGCGCTACATCCCCTGCCGGAAGCCTGTCCACCTGGTTGAGGACCACCAGCGTTACGGCGCCGTGTGACGCCAGCGGCGCGAGGAAGCCGTTGTGGACGGCGTCGTCGGCGTACTTCTGCGGGTCCAGCACCCAGACCAGGACGTCCACCATCCCCACCAGGCGCTGCACAATCTCCCGGTTCGCGGTGCGCGTCGAGTCGAAGTCGGGCAAGTCCAGCAGAATCAGCCCGGCGTCCTCGTCGGCGAACCCGTCCACGGCATCTGCATGGTGGCGGGCCCGGACATCCAGCCAGTCCAGCAGCGGCTCGCTGCCGTCGGCGCCCCACACACTTGCCAAGGGTTCGGAGGTGGTGGGCCGCCGCGCCGCCGCCGTCGCGATTTCAGCGCCGTTCACGGCGTTGAACAGGGTGGATTTTCCGCTTCCGGTCGCTCCGAAGAAGCCCACCACTGTGTGGTCGGCGGAGAGCGCCCGCCGCGACCTGGCACGTTCCAGCACACCGACGACGTCCTCCAGGGCGGCGCCGGGAAGCACGCCTTCGGCCAGCTCCCGGGCCCTGCCCAAAGCCTCCAGGCGGCCCTGCAGCCGCGTCTCTTCCTTGGCCCTCCCCCGGCGGTTCACGTGGCATCCGCCAACCGTGTGAGCGCCCGTGCGTGTTCGGTGAGCCCGACGGCGGCCTGCCCGGCTTCTGGGGCAAGCCGGTCCAGGAAGCGCTCCTGCTCCGCCGCCAGCAGGTTTCGGCACCTGCTGCTCAAATCGTCACGGGCGGTACGTGCAAGCCTTCGGACGGCGTCCTCACCGAAGACGGCTTCGAGCAGTTTCTGGCCCACGACGGCGGTACCTCCGGCGACGCCGATCTCAAGGCCGGTCAGCCCGGCAGTCATGGAGAACACCACGATCATCAGGGCCGCACCGAGGCCGTTGATACCGAAAGAGAGCCAGCGCGCCTGGGTCCGCTTGTCCTGCCCTTCGGTCCTGATAAGTTCCATGAGGCCGGCCTGCCAGTCGCGTATTTCCGCAGCCACGAGGTCCGCAAAGCCGGGGCTCGTGCCCGAGAGGTCGTCCGTGCCTAAAAGCTGCCGGCCTGCGGGGTCCGAGCGCCAGCGCTGGTCCGCGTCCTCCGCCGCCTTGGCGGCCTCATCCACTATGACGGCGTGGAGCCCCGTTTCAATGGCGGTTTCCACTTTCGCTGCGGGCGCGGGCTCGCCGCGGAAGAACGCCCCAAGCCGATCGCGGAACCGTCCCACGTTCTGCTCCAGGCTACGGAAGAACTCACCCGTTCCCACAAAGTCCTGCCAGCGGGCCAGGACCTCGCCACGCAGGAGCGCCCCGTCCTTGGTGGCGTCGATGATCCGGGTTCCAGCGTCCTGGTAGGCCGCCCGTACGTCGTCGCCCAGCAGCGTGGCCGCGCGGCCCTGTTCCGTGGCGGCGTCGGCGATGCGGCCGACGCGTTGGCCAAGCTCCCGGACGGCGCCGTGGAGCGTCCGCCGTGCGATGTCAGCGCGGGCTGCGGCGTCGTCGGCAAGGCCGCGGAGCCAGGCTTTCAGGGGCTGCACGGTTTCCGGCGGCAGCATGCCGGAGCTGCCGAGGGCGACTTCCGGGATGACGAACAGGCGGGCGGCACCAAGGCCTTCCCGCGCCAGCATGCTGCGCAGGTCCTCGCTCACTTCGGCTTCCGCCGCGGGCGGCACGCGGTCGAGGACCACCGCCACCGTGATGTCCCTCGACGCCGCGTTCAGCAGCAGCTTCCACGGAACCGCGTCAGCGTAGCGGTTGGCGGTGGTCACGAAGATCCACAGGTCGGCGGCCGCCAGCAGCTGCCCGGCAAGCCTGCGGTTCTCGTCGGAGACGGAGTCCACGTCCGGAGCATCGAGCAGTGCGATGCCCTCGGGCACGGCAGCCTCTCCCACCAGGACCAACGACGTGACGGGCGCGGTGTCCGTTGCCGGTCCGGCAGGGCCGGCTGGTGCAGCAGTGGCGGCAGGCGTCGCGGCGGCCGGGATCACGGTTCCGCGGATCCGGCTAAGGCCGGGCAGGACCCGCTGGTCCTCGAACCAGTCGGCTTCCGAGGGATGGTGCAGGAGGATGGGCTGGCGGGTGGTGGGCCGGATGGCGCCGGCCCGTGTGACCGGATGGCCCACGAGCGCGTTCACGAGTGTCGACTTGCCGGCTCCGGTCGAACCGCCGACGACGGCCAGCAGCGGAGCGTCAAGGCTGCGGTAGCGGGGCAGGACGTAGTCATCGAGCTGGGCCACGGAGTTCCGGATCTCCAGCCGCGCCTGTTCGGCCGTCGGCAGGGCCAGCGGCAACGAGACGGCTGCCAGATCGCGGCGGACGTCCTCCAGGAGCCGCACGCCGGCAGGCTGCGTTTCCATGTCCTGGCCCTGGGCTGGCGGGATCCGGTCGGAGGTCACAGCCTCATCATGCCAGTTCAGCCCGGGTTTAGGTCGGACCCGCGCACAGCGGCCGCTAAACACCCAGGCGGGCCCACGGAATTTTCCGGCAAAACAAAACCGGCCCCGGGCTGCTGCCCGGAGCCGGTTACTTGTGACCCCAGCGGGATTCGAACCCGCGTTACCGCCGTGAGAGGGCGGCGTACTAGGCCGCTATACGATGGGGCCGTGTACTTTCCGATCAGCGTCTCCGCCGATCAAGCCAAGTTAGTGTTTCACACATTTGGCTTCGTTCCAAATCGATGATTTCCGATTCGCAACACCTGAAATTCTGCGGAAAATCCGAAGAGATTCAGAGCTGGGATACCAGGACTCGAACCTAGAATGACGGTACCAGAAACCGTAGTGTTGCCAATTACACCATATCCCATTGGCACTTTCGGGCCGGTCGAAAGTCTTTATCTTTCGCTCCGTGCCCCTCAGCACGAGTAATTACTCTACCCGAGAGTTTTGCCCCGCACAAATCGGCGGGCCGTTACCTGCGCCACACTCTGCGTAGGCGGCAATGGGCGCAGGCAACGGACTTGGCCGACTAGCTGGACCCGGCCAGCAGTTCCAGCAGCGAGGCAATCTCCTGCCCTTGGAAACCCGGAGCCTGCTCCCCGCTGCGGTTCAGCCAGATGCCCAGCAGTCCTGCCGCCGTCGAGCCCTCTGCGTCCAGGAGCCGGTTGTCCCCGATGTAGAGCGTCGTGGCGGGTGTGCTGCCGATCAGCCGGACGCCCTCGAGGTAGATGGCAGGGTCCGGCTTGGGGACGCCGACGGTATCGGTGCCCACGAGGAACCGGATGCGTTCCAGGCCGGCGCTGTCCAGCTTCACCCGCTGGTAGTCGTGCACGTTGTTGCTCACGGCCCCGTACGGGATGCCGGCCTGGTCCAGGGCGTCGAGGAACGGCAGGACGTCCTCGTAGGCCCGAACGTAGCTGGGCTGCAGCCGCGAGTAGGTGCTGAGCCAGTTGTGAGACTCCTCCCCCTCGCCCATTTCGACGCCGAAGTGGCCCAGGGCGGCGCGGCCCCGGAGCAGTCGCTGCTCATTGAAGGTCAGCTCACCGGCGAGGTAGCGGTCGTAGTAGTGGGTGGTCTCGTGGGTGAAGATCCGCCCCACCTTCTCCCACCCGGCCTCGTCCAGGCCGGGAAGGAGGTGTTCGCTCGCGTCCCGCAGCGCCGTGGTCATGGCGTAGGCAAGGTCCACAAGGGTGTCGTCAATGTCGAACAGGACACCGCTGACCGCCCCGAGGCTGCGGGACAGGACGGTGGTTTCCACTGCAGGCTGCGACATCAGCCGCGGAAAGCCCGCAGGCGGGCCAGGGACGATTCCTTGCCCAGGATGACCATGGACTCGAACAGCGGCGGCGAGATCCGGCGGCCGGAGATGGCGGTGCGTACGGGACCGAACGCGAGCCGGGGCTTGATGCCCAGGTCCTCCACCAGCGCCTGCTTCAGCGCGGACTGGATGTTTTCAGCATTCCAGTCGCCGATCGGCTCGAGCGCGGCCAGCGCAGCGTCAAGAACCTCCGTGACGTTCTCCGGCAGGCCCTTGCGGGCGTCGGCGGCGACGTCGATCGCGTCGTCGGATTTGAACAGGAACGCCAGCATCTCCGGGGCTTCGCCGAGGAGGGTGATGCGCTCCTGGACCAGCGGCGCGGACTCCGTCAGGATTTCCTCCTGGCGGTCGGTGAGGGTCTCCCCCACCAGGCCGGCGTGACGGAGGTACGGGACCAGCCGCTCGCGGAACACCGCAGGGTCCAGCAGCCGGACGTGTGTTCCGTTGATCGCTTCGGCCTTCTTGAGGTCGAAGCGGGCCGGGTTGGCCAGAACATCGTGGATGTCGAAGTTCTTCACCAACTCTTCCACCGTGAAGATATCCTCGTCGGCGCTCAGGGACCAGCCGAGCAGGGACAGGTAGTTCAGCAGCCCCTCGGGGATGAAGCCGCGCTCCCTGTGCAGGAAGAGGCTTGATTCCGGGTCACGCTTGGAAAGCTTCTTGTTGCCCTGGCCCATGACGTAGGGCAGGTGACCGAACTCGGGCATGTATTCTGCGACGCCAACCGCATACAGCGCCCGGTACAGTGCGATCTGCCGCGGCGTGGAGCTAAGCAGGTCCTCGCCGCGGAGAACATGCGTGATCCCCATGAGGGCGTCGTCCACGGGGTTGACCAGCGTGTACAGCGGTGCACCGTTGGCGCGCACCACGGCGAAGTCGGGGACAGAGCCCGCCTTGAAGGTAATCTCGCCACGGACCAGGTCGGTGAACGTGATGTCCTCGTCCGGCATCCGCAGGCGCAGCACGGCTTCCCGGCCCTCGGCCTTGAACGCCGCGACCTGTTCGTCGCTGAGGTCACGGTCAAAGCCGTCGTAGCCCAGTTTCGGGTCCTGACCGGCGGCGCGGTGGCGCGCTTCGATCTCATCCGGCGTCGAGTAGGACTCGTAGATGTGGCCGCCCGCCCTGAGTTTGGCGATGACGTCCTGGTACAGCTCGCTCCGCTGCGACTGGCGGTACGGCGTGTGGGGCCCGCCCACCTCGACGCCCTCGTCCCAGTCGATGCCGAGCCACTTCAGGGCATCCAGCAGCTGGTGGTAGCTTTCCTCACTGTCGCGCGCCGAGTCCGTGTCCTCGATGCGGAAGATCATCTTGCCGCCGGTGTGGCGGGCGTAGGCCCAGTTGAACAGCGCTGTGCGGATCAGCCCGACGTGCGGGGTGCCCGTGGGTGACGGGCAGAAGCGGACGCGGACGGGTGTTTCGGCGGTGACGGCAGGAATGGCAGCAGGAGCGGCGGAGGGGGTAGTCATAGTGATACCAACTTTACCAACCGGGCACCGCCGCCCCGTCCCCGGCTGCGCTGCCCGCGGGCAGCGCGGCCGGGTGCGCAGCTAGCGGCGGACGACGGGGTTCGACAGACGGCCTATGCCCTCGATCTCCACTTCGTACCGGTCGCCGGCCTGGACGAGGCCCACGCCTGCCGGGGTGCCGGTCATGATGACATCCCCGGGCAGCAGGGTGAACGCGCTGGAGACGATGGACACCAGCTCGCGGACGCCGCGGATCATCTGGGTGGTGCTGCCGTCCTGGCGGAGTTCGCCGTTGAGCCGGCCCTTGATGGACAGGTCCTCGGGATCAAGTTCGGTTTCGATCCACGGTCCAAGCGGCGCGGACGTATCGAAGCCCTTGGCCCGCGCCCATTGCAGGTCTGTTTTTTGGATGTCGCGGGCGGTGAGGTCGTTGCCGCAGGTGTACCCGAAGATCACATCGTCGGCACGTTCTTCGGGGACGTCCTTGCAGATGCGGCCGATGACGACGCACAGCTCCGCCTCGAAGGAAACCTCCTCGGAGAACTCCGGCAGGACAACGGGATCATTCGGGCCCACCACGGAGGTATTGGGCTTCAGGAACAGCAGCGGCTGCTGGGGCACTTCATTGCCGAGTTCGTGGGCGTGCTCCACAAAGTTCCGTCCGACGCCGATCACCTTGCTGCGCGGAATGATGGGCGCCAGCAGGCGGACATCCTCCAGCTTGTGCCGCACGGAGGTGCGTTCCACGCCGTTGAAGAACGGGTCGCCGTTGATGACAGTGATTTCCTCACTGCCGGGCTGGCCTTCAACAACGCCGTAAAGGGGATCAGAATCGACTACAAACCGGGCAATACGCATGGCCCCAAGCCTACAGTCTCAGTCCCTCTCCCTCAGGAGGCGCAGGTATTCCAGCTGTGCCGCCACGGAATTCTCGGCGGCGCGCCGGACGGAGGGGTCGACGTCGGCATAGACAACGCTGGTCACGTCACCTACGGCGGCGTCTGGGCCGAGGCCGGCGAGGGCCGTCCGGATCTGGGCCAGCCGGTCCAAGCGGTGGTCCCGGTAGGCGCGGACCACCGAGTCGAGTGCGGGCAGGACGGGGCCGTGGGCAGGCAGGACGGTGGCCGGCCCCAAGCGCTCCAGCCGGTCGAGGGAAGCGAGGTAGTCCGCCAGTGTGCCGTCCGGATGGTCCAGCACTGTGGTCCCCCGGCCCAGGATGGTGTCGCCGGTCAGCACGGAGCCGGCAGGCCCGTCAAGGGGCAGGTGGAAGCAGACGGAGTCGGACGTGTGCCCCGGCGTGGCAACCACCCGGATCTCGGTCCCGCCGGCAGCGATCGTTTCCCCGGACTGCAGCACGGCTCCCCCATGGCAATGCGCGGCAGCGGCGGCCCGGACGGGCGCGCCGGTGATTTCCGCGAGACGGGCCGAACCGGCGGTGTGGTCCGCGTGCCGGTGTGTGACCAGGATGAGCTCCACGGGTCCGGCCGCAGCCAGCGCCTGAAGGTGGGCCTCATCAAGCGGACCCGGATCAACCACCACTGTTGCCGCGTGACCCGGCTCCCCGACGATGTAGGAGTTGGTCCCCTCCAGGCTCATCGGCCCCGGATTGGGCGCGAGGCGGAAACGCGTCAGCGGGCTGCTGCTGGTGAAGGCGCTGGTGGTGTCCTGGTTCACGTGTTTCATTCTGTCATCCCTGAAAGGCGACCGGCAGCAGCACAACGACAGGAGCAAAAAGACAGCAGAACGACGACGGGCGGCCGGTGAGCTGCCGAAACAGCCCAGCCGGCCACCCGCCGTCGTTCTAAAAAGAATCAGCCGAAACGGCTAGGCGAGCCGGGTCAGCCAGCCGTGGGTGTCCTCGACGGTGCCCGTCTGGATGCCAAGCAGCTGGGCGCGGATGGCCATGGTGGTCTCCCCGGCTTTTGCGTCCTCGGAGCCGATGTACTCTGTGGCGTCCTTGAGGACGCCGATGGGCGTGATGACCGCGGCGGTGCCGCAGGCGAAGACCTCGGCGATGTCGCCGGAGGCAACGCCGTCGCGCCACTCGTCCAGGGTGATCTTCCGCTCGGTCACCTCGCGGCCCATGTCCTTGGCAACCTGCATGATCGAGGAGCGGGTCACGCCCTCGAGGATGGTGCCGCTCAGCGCGGGCGTCACCAGCGAGCCGTCCTTCATGACGAAGAAGACGTTCATTCCGCCCAGTTCCTCAACGGCGTTGTCGTTGAACTGGTCCAGGAACAGCACCTGCTTGCAGCCGTTCGCTTCGGCCTCCTGCTGCGCGATGAGCGACGCGGCGTAGTTGCCGCCGCACTTTGCAGCGCCCGTGCCGCCCCGGCCTGCCCGGGCGTACTCGCGGGAGATCCAGATCGATATCGGCTTGAGCTCGCCGCCGAAGTAGTTCCCGGCCGGCGAGGCAATGACGCGGAAAGACACCTCACGCGCTGCCCGCACGCCCAGGAATGCCTCGGTTGCGATCATGAATGGGCGCAAGTACAGGGCCTCGCCGTCGCCGGAAGGAACCCATTCCTTGTCCGCCGCCACAAGCTCGCGGATGGCGCCCAGGAAGTATTCGGCCGGAATCTCCGGAAGCGCCAGCCGGCGGGCCGACTTGTTCATCCGCGCGGCGTTGGCCTCGGGCCGAAAGCTCCAGATGGAGCCGTCCGCGTGACGGTATGCCTTCAGTCCCTCGAAGATTTCCTGCCCGTAGTGCAGCACAGCGGCCGACGGGTCCAGCATGATCGGCCCGTAGGCCTCGATCCGAGCATCATGCCATCCGCCCTGGCCGCTGGCGTCGACCGTGTAGTCAACAATCGCAGTGTGGTCGGTGAAGTGGTCGCCAAAGCCTGGGTTCGCCAGGATGGCTGCACGCTCCTCAGCAGACTTCGGGGTGGCCGAAGGCTGCTGGGTGAATTCGACGCCATGGGCAGTCTGAGTCATGGTTCCTCCACGGTCGGCTGCCTGGCATCTGAACGTGGTTCAGCATCGGACCACGGCAGCGATTGGTAATTCAGGTCAAGCTTACGCCTGCTGGCGGAGGCTAAACGGCCGCCGCAATGGCGTCACCGATGGCGCTTGTGCTGCGCACTTCGCCGTTGCGGCTTTCGACGTCGGCCACCACCGCGGACTCAATCTTCCGGGCCGCATCGGGGTAGCCCAAGTGCTCCAGGAGGAGGGCCGCGGACAGGATCGCAGCGGTGGGGTCCGCCTTCTGCTGGCCGGCGATGTCGGGCGCGGAACCATGGACCGGTTCGAACATGGACGGCGCCGTGCGGTCCATGTTGATGTTGCCCGAGGCGGCCAGTCCGATTCCGCCGGTGATAGCGGCAGCAAGGTCGGTAATGATGTCGCCGAAGAGGTTGTCGGTGACGATGACGTCGAAGCGGGCGGGATCGGTGACCATGAAGATGGTCGCGGCATCGATGTGCAGGTAGTCGTGGGTGACCTCGGGGAATTCCTTGGCCACGGCCTCGACGGTGCGCTTCCACAGGTGGCCGGCAAAGACCAGCACGTTGTGCTTGTGGACCAGGGTCAGCTTCTTGCGCGGGCGCTCGTTGGCGCGCCGGAACGCGTCCCGAACCACGCGCTCCACGCCGTGGGCAGTGTTCAGGGAAACCTCAGTGGCCACCTCGTGTGGTGTGCCGCCGCGCAGGGTGCCGCCGTTGCCCACGTAAGGACCCTCGGTTCCTTCACGGACAACAATGAAATCGATGTTGCCCGGTTCAGCCAGCGGGCTGCCCACCGTGCCGTAGAGCCGCGAGGGGCGCAGGTTGACGTAGTGGTCAAGGCTGAAGCGCAGCTTGAGGAGCAGTTCGCGTTCAATCAGTCCGGACGGGATGCGGGTGTCCCCCGGCGCTGCGCCGATGGCACCGAAGAGGATGGCATCCCGCGACTTCAGGTCCTCGAGGACAGCCTCCGGAAGGGTCTCGCCGGTCTCAAGCCAGTGCTGGGCACCGAGCTTGTAGTGGGTCTGGTCGAGGGTGACGCCCTCGGCGGCCACCACCTTTTCGAGAACCTTCAGGGCTTCGGCGGTGACCTCCGGGCCAATGCCGTCGCCCGGGATGACAGCGAGATTGATGGTAGATGCGCTCATCTTTTCAGGGTAGCCAAGCCATCCACATTCTGGTCAAGCCGTCTCAGCATCCGAACAGCGGTCCCGCGCTCACGCTCCTGCTGGTGACGCCACCACAGCCACGTTCCTGCCCCAAAGGTCCTCCGTATAGCAACTGATCAGGACCAGGCGGTTGGGGACGACGTCCCAGATCGGGCTGTCCTTCAGGGTTGACTTGGTGTAGGTGGTCACTGAGTCAACCCTGTACTTGAGTTGCCCTGCCGCCGTGTGCACGGTGAACACGTCTCCGCGCCCGGCGCGCGTGCTGAGCCGGTTGAATGGAGCGTCAAGGCCTTCCCAGCTGTGGCCGACGACGTAGGTGGTGTTCCGGGAACCGGAACCGGGCATCCCGTACGGGGTGAGCCAATAGCCGTCCAGGGTCACCGGAGGGACGATTGACTGCGATTCCACGTCGCTGCTGCTGGGTTTCAACGGGTGCACCGGGACGTCCATGCCGATGTCCGGATAGACAATGCGTTGTGGAGCAGATCCGGGACGGCCCGGCACCCCTGCTGTGGATGTCTTGCCCGCCGCGGCCGTGGACCGGGCGGCCGGACTGGCGTTGCCCGCAGGACTGGGTGCCGGCGGTTCGGGCGACCCCGTAGCCGGTGCCGCCGCTGCGTGCAAGGCGGGAACCTGACCGGCCGGCGGGTGCGCCGTTGTGCCGGCGTACAGCAGCCACGATCCCAACAGCCCCACAAGACAAAACGCCAGCACTGCCAGCTCTACGCGGCCGAATGCCAGCATGCGCCTGCCAACCCAAATCCGGAGACGGCTGCGGCGCCGCCGGGCGGGTTCCACTCCGGGCAGGCGTTCTTCCCGCTGCCGGCGATGGGTTGCCATGAAACTCCTCGGGCTAAGAGGCGCTGTTCCTGTGGTGAAGGACCGGTCCTCGGGGTGGTCCTGTGCGGGTGCCCGTGGGCTCAAGGCACCCGCACGACTGCTTGTTATGCCTTATGTTTCCTGGCACGGACCCCGCTCTTGACGAGCACCCCGGCGGTCAGCGCGGTGAACAGCCCCGTCATCGCTGCCAGCCAGGCCGGAATGCCGGCATCCGGTTGGGAGCCCGCGGCGGCGGCGGTCTGCACGTTGAAGCCGGCGTTGGGCGCGGGCGGGACAACAGCAGCCACCGCGGGAGCCGGCTGCGCCGGGGCGGCCACGACAGGCTTGACCGCCTGCGGCTTCACCACAGGTTTGACGACAGGCGTAACTGCTGGCGGCTTCACCACAGGCTGCTGCTCAGCAGGTGGCTGCTCAGCAGGTGGCTGCTCGACCGGCGGCTGCTCAGCAGGTGGCTGCTCAACGGGCGGTTCCTCGTACGGGGGTTCCTCGTACGGCGGCTCCTCGTGGCCTCCGCCCGGTCCCTCATTGCCGCCCGTCCCTTGGTTGTCGCCCGGTCCCTGATTGTCGTCCGGTCCTTCATTGCCGCAGTCGTCGTCGCTACCGCCCGAGGAGCGCTGGATACTGACAGTCAGCGCGGAGAAGTCGTCATCGGAGCCGGACACCTGGCAGTTCTGGCCTGAACCCCCGCTGTCATCGCCAGATTGCGCAAGCGCAGCAGGAAGTGAGGTGCCGAGGAGTCCCACCCCCACAAGAGCAGCCGTTGCTAAAACTCGTTTCATTTTCTGTCCCCTCCAGGTCCGTTTTAAACTGGCCAGTCGGGGGAAGAGACCGTTCCTGATTCGCTCGGCACCTGGTGGTTGGGACCACGGCGACCACTAGCGGTGTGGAACCGGAACCCCCGAATGAGATGCCAGTTTGCTTGTTCCTTCAGGGTAGGTTTGCCGTTTTATCCGCGTCCCGAGTAGCCGGTACCTGTTTGTACAGCCCGTCCCACTTGCTTCACTGGTAACACCACTCACATGCGCATCAAGGTACCGGGGCTACATGGCGAAGCGGGCTGTCAGGCGTCCGCGGGTTCCTCGTACTTCGGGAACACCGGCGCGGGGGCGGGCAGGCCGGTGCCGGCGGCGATCGGCGTCGCGATGGCGGAGAACTCCCGGGCCGCCCCTTCCGGCTGGCCGAGGTACCCGAGCAGCGCGGCGGTGGCAGTGGGCATGACCGGCTGGGCGAGGATCGAGACGATGCGCAGCACCTCGAGGGTCACGTACAGCACCGTCTGCATGCGTTCGACGTCGGTCTTCCGCAGCACCCAGGGTGCCTGGTCCGCGAAGTACGCGTTGGTGTCCCCCAGCACCGTCCAGATCGCCTCGAGGGCACGGCTGAACTCCTGCTTTTCGAAGGCCGCACGTGCCTGCTCCAGCAACGCGTTCGCCTGGCCCAGGATGGCAGTGTCCGCGTCGCTGAACGCGCCCGGCACGGGTACCCGGCCCTCGCAGTTCTTGGCCACCATGGACAGTGAGCGCTGCGCCAGGTTTCCGAAGTTGTTCGCCAGGTCCGAGTTCATCCGGCCGACGATGGCCTCGTGGTTGTAGCTGCCGTCCGCGCCGAACGGAACCTCGCGCAGGAAGAAGAACCGGACCTGGTCCAGGCCGTACTGGGCCACGAAGTCCGCCGGGGCAACGACGTTGCCGAGGGACTTGGACATCTTGACGCCGTTGTTGTGCAGGAAGCCGTGGATCATGACCCGCTTGGGCAGTTCGAGGCCAGCGCTCATGAGGAAGGCGGGCCAGTAGATGGCGTGGAAGCGCGAGATGTCCTTGCCGATGATGTGGACATCGGCGGGCCAAAACTTCTTGAACGACTCTGATTCGACGTCCGGGTAGCCGGCGCCGGTGAGGTAGTTGGTCAGGGCGTCCACCCACACGTACATGACGTGCTTTTCATCGCCGGGGACGGGCACTCCCCAGTCGAAGGTGGTCCGGCTGATGGACAGGTCCTCCAGGCCGCGCTTGACGAAGCTGATGACCTCGTTGAACCGGGACTGCGGCGCGCCGAACTCCGGCTGTGCTTCGTACAGGGCCAGCAGCTTGTCCTGGTAGGCGGACAGCCGGAAGAAGTAGCTTTCCTCGGCGGTCCAGGTCACCGGGGTGTCCGTCTCCTTGGTGTACCGGGCGCCGTCCTCCTTCACCACGGTGTCGTCCTCACCGTAGTAGGCCTCGTCCCGCACGGAGTACCAGCCCTCGTACTTGGACAGGTAGATGTCCCCGTTGGCTTCCATCTTCTTCCAGATGGCCTGCGAGGCGGTGTAGTGGTCCGCGTCCGTGGTGCGGATGAACCGGTCGTAGCTGATGCCGAGGGCGGCGTGCGCGGCTTTGTAGATTTCCGCGTTCCGGTCCACCAGTTCCTTGGGCGAGACACCTTCCTTCTCCGCGGTCTGCGCGATCTTCAGCCCGTGCTCGTCCGTGCCGGTCAGGAACTTCACGTCGTAGCCGTCGAGCCGCTTGAACCGGGCCATCGCATCCGTGGCGATGTACTCGTAGGCGTGGCCGATGTGGGGCACGCCGTTCGGGTAGGTGATGGCCGTAGTGATGTAGAAGGGGCTCTTGTCTGAGGAAGTCACGGGCGGAACGTTACCTTTATGCGGAGGGATGGAGCTAGATCAGTTCGGTCAGCGTATCGCTGAGCCGGACCAGTTCGTGGTCATGTGACGCCACGAGGACTGCAATGCCGTCAGAGGTTGTGTCCTTGAGGATGCTGATGATGCGGTTGGCGGAGGCCCGGTCCAGGCTGGCCGTGGGCTCGTCCACCACCAGGACGCGGGTGCCCAGGATCAGGGCGCGGGCGATGGCCACGCGCTGGCGTTCACCGCCGGAGAGCTGCTCGGGACGGTGCCGCATGCGGCGGCCGAGGCCCACGAGGTCCAGCAGGTCCTTGGCCATCTCACGCCGCTGCTCCACCTCGCCGTCCGGAACCGCCGGCAGGAGCACATTTTCAAGCGCACTCATGCCGTCGATCAGGGCACCGCCCTGATCCACATAACCGATCAGAGCACGGCGGCGGTCGGCGATTTCGTCGTCGCTCATGGTTTCGAGCGAATCACCCTCCCACAGCACCCGGCCCGACGTCGGCAGGGTCAGGCCCGCTCCGACGGTCAGGATGCTGGTCTTGCCCGAGCCGCTGCGGCCTGCCACGCAGTGCATCTCCCCCGCGTTCAGGGTGAGGTCAAAGCCCTCCACGACGCTGACCGCGTCGGAGCCGTTCTTGCCCCCGCCGTAGCGGATGGTGATGTTGCTCAGCTCCAGCGGGGTGGCGTGGTCGGCTTCCTTGACGATGGTGTTGGCCCGGGTCTGGACCGGGGTTACAGCCTCATTGTTCCCGCGCACGCGGCGAAGGTTCAGGTCGTTAGTCATTTGACCACTTTCGTTGCAATCGGAATCCAGCAGAGAACAGCCACGAGCCCGGCCACGGCGGCCCACAGCGCGGCGTAGGGGGCAAGAACAAGGCCGATGCCCAGGGCGCCGAGGATACCCAGCGGGACGGCAACCGCGCCTACCAGGGCGTTTTCGAAGAAGCGGACCTGGCCAAGCATGTCGGGGTTCCAGCCCATCGCCTGCAGCGTGCCGAGGTACCGCCGCTTGGCCTTCAGCTCGAAGCGCCCGGTGACCAATGTGAGCAGGAGCCCCACCGCCACGCCGGACAGGCCAAGGATGATGCTCGGCAGGGCCACGCTGGCGGCGGCCAGGCCACTGAGCGCACTGGCACCGGCGGCACGCGGGATGTCGATCAGCAAGGCGATCAGGCCGCCGACTGCCGAGCCGAACACGCCAACGGCAACGGCCAGCGAGATGGCGTTGAAGCGGTGCGTGCCCAGCTGCCGGTTCGCGAAGGTCAACGGCGAATCGACGGCGATGAGCTTTTCGTCGTGCTGGGGCTCCTGGTCGACCACCTCGCGGTGGCGCAGCTGCTGGGCGGCGAAGAAGGCCGCGCCCAGGTACAGGGCCAGCACGGACGCCGAGACGATGGCGGTGGCGATGTTCCAGCTCAAAAGGCTGAGCACAATGCCTGCCACGGCCAGCAGTCCGGCGCCGACGGCAAACTCCTCCAGCACCCAGGACCGGATCCGTCGCTGGGTCCAACCCATGGCGCGCAGGGTGCCGGCTTCGCTGCGGCGCAGCCGCACGTAGCTGACCGTCGAGGCGCCAGTCAGCAGCGCGGCACCGCAGAGCGTGAGGAACAGCAGCGTCAGGTTCGTCGTCGTCAGCGAGCCGGCCACGGCGTCGGCCGCGTTCTGCCTGACCCACGACTGCTGGACGGTTCCCAGGGCGGACTCCTTGCCGGCGTCGTCCTTGGAGTAGCCGGGAACGAAGATGTTGGCGTCCTCGCGGGCAGAACCGGCCACAACGGTGGCTTCAAGACCCATGTCCCGGATTTCGGTGGCGAGCTTGTCCACCTCGGGCTGGACCTGCTTCCAGCTGCCGGCGGCGCTGGCCCGCACGCGGACGGCGTCGATAACGGAGGCGTTCTTCTCGTAGCCGCGGGCAGCAGCCAGGCCGTAATAGTCGGTGATGGCGCCGGCTGACTGGCTGACGAGTCCGGTGGCGCTCAGGGAAGGCTTGAGCGCGGTGTCCGTAACGTCCTTGCCCTGCGCGTCCTTGGTCAGCGTCATGGGCGTGGGATCGTAGCCGCCGAGCGGAAGCCGGTTGACGTCCCCGGCCGCTTCCTGGACGGCAGCGGGATCGAAGGTGCCGTAGACCATGGCGAGCGGGGTGGCCAGCTTCTTACCCGTTTCCAGGTTCTCCCGGTAAGAACGCTCGTCAACGGGATTGCGCTGTGTCTGGTCCACAGCCTCGCCGTTGGCGCTCTTCTCCGGCAGGCGATTCACGGTGACCCACTCGCCCGGGGTGGCGGTCTTGTCCTCGGCACCGTTGCCTGCGGTGGAGCCGTCCGTGTACTTGGGGGCGGAGGCGAAGTTGGTGCTCCAGGTGGCGGGGCTGTAGAGGCCGCGGCTGAAGTTGGCCGAGTTGCCGAGCAGCTTGGAGTAGTCCGTGGACCCGGGCCAGGACAGGGCGAAAGGCGACTTGGAGACGAACGGCAGGTAGTCCTTGTCCAGGGAGCGCTCAGCGGTGCCTACCTCCTTGACCACGTTTCCGGAATCGTCGATCTCCTCGATTTTCACGGAGTACTTCAGGTCGACCGACGTGCCGGAACGGACGATCAGCGGGATGGCCTGGGAATCTTCGGTGAGCTGCCCGTTGCGCTTGGCCTGCTGGTACTGGGTCATGATGGGCGCCCAGTACTTGAGCTTGACGCCAAGGAAGTCAGGGCCTTCCTCGAGTTCCTTCATGCCGATGCCCGTGGTGAAGAGGCTCTCCAGGTGCTGGCCCACCGCCTCGGCGCTGCGGGCGTCGGCCGGCGGTGCCTTCTCCAGCGGCGCCAGGAAATCACCCGAGGTGCCCAGCAGGGCACGCTCGGAAACGGGGTCGACGGCGACCACGGACTCCGTGACCTCCGGCGCCATGGGCAGGGCAACAGTGAGGTTGAACAGGTTGTGCTCGGATCCGCCGGCCGGGGCCGGGAACTTGATCCCGGTCTCGCCTTCGGGACCAGCGATCTGGATGCTATTGCCTCCCTCGACCTGCTGCTCCACGAGCTTGGCCTTGCCGAGGGCACCCTCGGCAGTGGACTTGAAAAGGGTGTGCTGGGAGGACCCGTCGGAGCTAGTGGCGCTGGCCGTCAGGCGGTACTTCTTGGGGGTGTCGCTGAGCACGGACTGGGCTTCGGGCCATTTGCTGGGATCGGTGCCGCCGGGCTGCCCCGCGGTCGCGGTGCCGACGAGTCCGGCGTTGAAGCCCAGGTAGTCCATGGCCTCCAGGCGCGGCGTCTCGAGGTTTTGCGTCACGCGCGAGACCAGGCTGATGGGCGCGGCAACGGAGGTGCCGGACAGATCCCGGATCTTCTGGAGCTGGTCGAAGCTGATGCCGCCCTGCCCCGTGGCAATCTCGGGCTGCATGAGCGAACCGTCGGTGCCCGCCTTGGCCTGGACCAGGATGTCGTAGAGCCCGCGCGAGTTCTGGTCCACGGTCCGGTTCAGCGCTGCCTGCGACTGGGTCTGGACGAGGACTGACAGGCACATGGCGAAGATCAGAATTGCAGCGGTCAGCAAAAGCACTTTGCTTCTGATGAACCTCTGGACGGCGTTCATTGGGCTCCCTGAAACCTGGATTGCGTGCGCACGCCACGATGACCGCAGAAATGTGTGGGTGTCCCTTGCGGGCGTGCAAAAAGTATTGGCCGGCCTGCCGGCTGGATCCTTAAATTCGAACCTAGCTATTGTAAGCAGACCGGCCAATCATACTTGGCCGGGGAGAACTCCAAGGGACAAGGAGTTCACCCCGCGTTGGGGACCTGGCCGTGGCCGGCCAGGGTTCGTCGGACTAGTCCTCGAGGTCCACTTCGCGCACCATTTCGGCACCGATGCCGGCCTTGATGGCGTCCAGCACCTGCTGCGGGACGGAGCTGTCGATGGTGAGCAGGGCCAGGACCTGGCCGCCCTCCGCGCTCCGTGCCACCTGCATGCCGCCGATGTTGATGTTGTTCATGCCCAGGATGTGGCCGATGGTGCCGATGACGCCGGGACGGTCGGCGTAGGAGACCACCACGAGGTGCTCGCTGATCGGGATCTCGACGTCGTAGCCGTTGACGCCGACGAGCTTCTGTACCTGCTTGGGTCCGGTCAGGGTGCCGGACACGGAGATCTGTGCACCGTCGCTCAGGGCGCCGCGCAGCGTCAGCACGTTGCGGTAGTCCTCGGCTTCAGGGGTGGTGATGAGCCGGACGTTGATGCCGCGCTGCTCGGCGATCACGGGGGCGTTGACGTAGGACACCTGCTCGGTGACGACGTCGGCGAAGATCCCCTTGAGGGCGGCGAGCTCCAGGACCTTGACGTCAAGCGCGGCGATTTCGCCGGCAACCTCGACGTCGATCTGGGTCACCGAAGCGTGGGTCAGCGCCGTGAAGATGCGGCCCAGCTTCTCGATCAGCGGGATCCCCGGGCGGACGTCGGGGGCGATCAGGCCGCCGGCAACGTTCACGGCGTCCGGAACCAGTTCCCCTGCGAGGGCAAGGCGGACGGACTTCGCGACGGAGACGCCGGCCTTTTCCTGTGCCTCGTCGGTTGACGCGCCCAGGTGCGGGGTGACCACAACATTGTCCAGCTTGAAGAACGGCAGGTCGGTGCTGGGCTCCTGGACGAAGACGTCCACGGCAGCACCGGCAATCTGGCCGTCCTGCAGTGCGGTGTAGAGGGCTTCCTCGTCCACGAGGCCGCCGCGGGCCACGTTGACCACGTAAGCGGTGCTCTTCATTTTCTTGAAGGCTTCGGCGCCGAGCATGCCGACCGTTTCCGGCGTCTTGGGCATGTGGATGGTGATGAAGTCAGACTGCGCGAGCAGCTCGTCCAGGGTGACGAGCTTCACGCCGAGCTGGGCGGCGCGGGCAGAGGTGATGTAGGGGTCGAACGCGAGGATCTCGGTATCGAAGCCCTGGAGGCGGGCGGCGACCAGGGCGCCGATGCGGCCCAGGCCGATGATGCCGATCTTCTTCTCGAAGAGTTCGATGCCGGTGTACTTGGAGCGCTTCCACTCGCCGTCCTTCAGGGCGGCGCTGGCCTGCGGGATGTGGCGGGCCAGGCTCAGGATGTGGCCAACGGTGAGTTCCGCAGCGGAAACGATGTTCGACGTCGGGGCGTTGACCACCATGACACCGGCCTGGGTGGCCGCCTTGATGTCCACGTTGTCCAGGCCGACGCCGGCGCGGGCGATGACCTTCAGGTTCTTCGCGGCGGCAATGGCCTCGGCGTCCACCTTCGTGGCGGAGCGGACCAGGATGGCGTCAACGTCCTCGATGGCAGAGAGCAGCTGGGAACGATCGGCGCCGTCGGTCTGGCGGATTTCAAAGTCCGGGCCAAGGGCCTCGATGGTGGCGGGCGAAAGTTCTTCGGCAAGCAATACTACGGGTTTTGACACAGCTGATCCTCTGCGTTGAAGTCCTGGGGGTACATAAAGTCTAGGCGTACGGAAAGGCCGGGCTCACATTGTTAAGTGTGAACCCGGCCTCACCGCCGTGCTTTGAAGGGCTCAGCCTTAGCGGGCTGCGGAGCCTTCCACGTAGTCCTCGTCCTGCTGCTGCCAGGAGAACAGGGAGCGCAGTTCGCGGCCAACTTCCTCGATCGGGTGCTGCTCGGCCTTGGCACGCAGCTCCTTGAACTCGGCGCCGCCGTTGTCCTGGTCGTCAATGAAGCGCTTGGCGAAGGCACCGTTCTGGATGTCGGCGAGGACAGCCTTCATGTTTTCCTTCACCTCGGGGGTGATGACGCGCGGGCCGGAAACGTAGTCGCCGTACTCTGCGGTGTCGGAAACGCTCCAGCGCTGCTTGGCGATGCCGCCTTCCCACATGAGGTCAACGATGAGCTTGAGCTCGTGCAGCACCTCGAAGTAGGCGATCTGCGGCTGGTAGCCAGCCTCGGTCAGGGTCTCGAAGCCGTACTGGACCAGCTGGGAAACGCCGCCGCACAGGACGGACTGCTCGCCGAAGAGGTCCGTTTCGGTCTCTTCGGTGAAGGTGGTCTTGATGACGCCGGCGCGGGTGCCGCCGATGGCCTTGGCGTAGGACTTGGCCAGCTCCCAGGCGGAGCCCGAAGCGTCCTGCTCAACGGCAATGATGTCCGGGATGCCGCGGCCGGCTTCGAACTCGCGGCGCACGGTGTGGCCGGGAGCCTTCGGGGCGACCAGGATGACGTCGACGCCTTCCGGGGCCTCGATGTAGCCGAAGCGGATGTTGAAGCCGTGGGCGAAGGCCAGGGCCTTGCCGGGGGTCAGCTTGTCTTTGATGGAGTCTGTGAAGATCGCGCGCTGGTGCTGGTCCGGCGCCAGGATCATAATGACGTCGGCCCATTCGGCGGCGTCGGCAACGTTCTTGACCGTGAAGCCTGCGTCCTCGGCCTTGGCGATGGACTTGGAGCCTTCCTTGAGCGCGATGACAACCTCGACGCCGGAATCGCGCAGGTTCTGCGCGTGGGCGTGGCCCTGGGAGCCATAGCCGACAATGGCTACCTTGCGGCCCTGGATGATCGACAGGTCTGCGTCGTCGTCGTAAAACATTTCAGTCACTTGCGTAACTCCTCTTGAGTGGATTTTTTGTAGATGTATAGCTTCGGTGCTGCGTTTGCGGGCGAAGCGCGCCGCCTGGGCTGAGCTCTAGGCTGAGCCCTGAGCTGTGCCTTAGGCGCTGCGCAGGGCCCGATCACTCATGGAGCGGGATCCCCGTCCAACGGCCAAGGTGCCGGACTGCACAATTTCGCGGATACCGAAGGGCTCCAGCACCGAGAGCAGTGCCGTGAGCTTTTCGGGATGGCCAGTTGCTTCAATGACCACCGAGTCTGTGGAGACGTCGACCACTGAAGCACGGAACAGGTCTGCAGCCTGGGTCACCTGCAGACGAGTTGCGGCATCCGCACGTACCTTGACCAGGATGTGGTCGCGCTGTACGGAAGATTCGGAAGTCAGTTCAACAATCTTGATCACATTGATCAGCTTGTTCAACTGCTTGGTGACCTGTTCGATCAGGTCACCGTCGGCGTCGACGACGACGGTCATCCGGGAGATGCCCGGAACTTCCGTCGGGCCGACGGCCAGGGAGTTGATGTTGAAGGCGCGGCGGGCGAAAAGGCTGGCCACGCGGGTCAGCACACCGGGCTTGTCTTCGACCAGAACGGACAGTGTGTGGCGGCTCATGATCAGTCCTCCTCTTCCCATTCCGGGGTCATGTTGCGGGCAACCTGGATCTGGTCGTTGCTGACCCCGGCGGGCACCATCGGCCACACCATGGAGTCGGGGCTGACCACGAAGTCGATGACCACGGGGCGGTCATTGATCTCCAGCGCCTTCTGAATTGTTGCGTCGATGTCCTCGGCCCGCTCGCACCGGAAGGATGCGCAGCCGTAGGCCTCGCCGAGCTTGACGAAGTCCGGGATGCGGATGGTCTCGTGGCCGGTGTTCAGGTCCGTGTTGGAGTAGCGTCCCTCGTAGAAGAGGGTCTGCCACTGCCGCACCATGCCCAGCGAGGAGTTGTTGATGACGGCAACCTTGATGGGGATGTTGTTGATGGCGCAGGTGGCCAGTTCCTGGTTGGTCATCTGGAAGCAGCCGTCGCCGTCGATGGCCCAGACCACACGGTCCGGCTCGCCCACCTTGGCGCCCATGGCGGCCGGAACGGCGTAGCCCATGGTGCCGGCACCGCCGGAGTTCAGCCAGGCATGCGGGCGCTCGTACTTGATGAACTGCGCGGCCCACATCTGGTGCTGTCCCACACCGGCGACGTAGATGCCCTCGGGGCCGGTCAGGGCACCGATGCGCTCGATGACCCGCTGCGGTGCAGTGAGGCCGTCCTCCGGTTCGGTCCAGCCCAGCGGGTAGGTGTCCTTCAGGTTGTTCAGGAAGGCCCACCAGCTGGCCAGGTCCGGAGTCCCGGAGGCGCCGAACTGGGTCCGGACAGCTTCCGTCAGTTCCGGAATGATCTCCTTCACGGAGCCCACGATGGGAACGTCGGCCGTGCGGTTCTTGGAGATTTCCGCGGGGTCGATGTCGGCGTGGATGACCTTGGCGTTGGGCGCGAAGGTCTTCAGGACACCGGTGACGCGGTCATCGAAGCGCGCACCCAGGGTTACCAGCAGATCCGCCTGCTGCAGCGCGGTAACAGCCGAGACCGTGCCGTGCATGCCGGGCATGCCCACGTGCTGCGGGTGCGAGTCCGGGAAGACACCGCGGGCCATGAGTGTGGTGACCACCGGTGCACCGGTAAGTTCGGCCAGCTCGCGCAGTTCAGCCGCCGCATGGGCCTTGGACACACCGCCGCCGACGTACAGGACGGGCTTGCTGGCCGCGGAGATCAGCTTTGCTGCCTCGCGGACCTGCTTGTTGTGGCCACGGACCACCGGGCGGTAGCCCGGCAGGTCGATCTTGGGCGGCCAGGAGAAGGTCATCTGCCCCTGCTGGGCGTCCTTGGCGACGTCAACAAGGACCGGGCCCGGACGTCCGGTCGAGGCGAGGTGGAAGGCCTCGGCCATGACGTGCGGAATGTCGTTGGGGTCCGTCACCAGGAACGAGTGCTTGGTGATGGGCATGGTGATGCCCACGATGTCGGCTTCCTGGAAGGCATCGGTGCCGATTACTCCGCTGGAGACCTGGCCGGTGATGGCCACGAGCGGAACGGAGTCCATGTGGGCATCCATGATGGCGGTGACGAGGTTGGTGGCACCCGGGCCCGAGGTGGCGATGCAGACGCCCACCCGCCCGGTGACCATGGCGTAGCCTTGCGCGGCGTGGCCGGCTCCCTGTTCGTGACGGACCAGAACGTGGTTCATTTTGGAGGCCATCAAGGGGTCGTAGGTGGGCAGGATCGCGCCACCGGGCAAACCGAAAATATCGTCGACGCCGAGTTCTTCGAGCGCACGGACAATTGCTTCTGAGCCGGTCATCACCGTCGGGGGTACGACGTTGTTCGGCCCAAGGACAGGAGAGGCGGCTGCAGCAATGTCGACCCCGGCCTCAGCCGGCTTGTCGACGCGTTCCGGAGCCTTGGCGGCTCCAGCGGACTTTGAAGCCATCAGCGAGGGGCTGATGGGCGATCCTTTGCTCATCGAACTCTTCCTTAGTGGATCTTGAATTGGTGTGGTGCTAGGGAAAACTGAACGTTCCGTCCCGCCCGGAAAATAAAAAAACCCCTCAGCCTGGTGGCTTTTCGAGGGGTTGCGCGTGACAGTTCGTTACCAGTCGGGCTATGGAGCCACGCGCTGAGTAAGTACGACGACGGTGCCGACGGTAACGAAGATCATGCGTTCAGTTTTCCCTCTGGTGGATAGCGTGTCAACGAAGCGGCCCGCGATCTCACCATGTGGACATCAGTGTCCACGAATTGATCCTTCCCTAAGGGATCGAACAGCACCTGACCGCTGTAGGCGGCAGGGCTTAATAAGGGTGATGCCGAGGGGCCCCTTGCGGGAGGCGCTCAGCGCCGCCCGTAAGGGGAAGGCATCACCCGCAGTAGGCGCCCGTGGAGGCGCTGTGCACCAGCTTGGCGTACTTGGCCAGGACACCCTTGGTGAACTTGGCCGGCAGCGGCGCCCAGCCGTCCTTGCGGGCTTCGAGTTCTGCGCCGTCTACGAGCAGGTCGAAGCTGCGGGCGGCGATGTCCACGCGGATCCGGTCGCCGTCCTTGACGAAGGCGATGGGGCCGCCGTCGACCGCTTCGGGGGCGACGTGGCCGATGCAGAGGCCGGTGGTGCCGCCGGAGAAGCGGCCGTCGGTGAGCAGCAGGACATCCTTGCCCAGGCCTGCACCCTTGATGGCGCCGGTAATGGCGAGCATCTCGCGCATGCCCGGACCGCCCTTGGGGCCTTCGTAGCGGATCACGACGACGTCGCCCTTCTGGATCTCGCCGTTGTCCAGCGCGTCCAGCGCTCCCTGCTCGCGCTCGAACACGCGCGCAGTGCCCTCGAAGACCTCGGCGTCGAAGCCTGCGGTCTTCACGACGGCGCCTTCCGGAGCCATGGAACCGTGCAGGATGGTGATGCCGCCGGTCTTGTGGATCGGGTTGTCCAGCGCGCGCAGGATCTTGCCGTCGACGTCCGGCGGGTTGATGGCCTCGAGGTTTTCCGCGACCGTCTTGCCCGTGACAGTGAGGCAGTCGCCGTGCAGCAGGCCGGCGTCGAGCAGTGCCTTCATGATCACCGGCACGCCGCCGATCTTGTCCACGTCGGTCATGACGTAGCGGCCGAAGGGCTTCAGGTCACCCAGGTGCGGGATCTTGTCGCCGATGCGGTTGAAGTCGTCCAGGGTCAGTTCGACCTCTGCCTCGCGGGCGATTGCCAGCAGGTGCAGGACGGCGTTGGTGGATCCGCCGAAGGCCATGGTGACGGCGATGGCGTTTTCGAAGGCCTTCTTGGTCATGATGTCGCGGGCGGTAATGCCGTGGCGGAGCAGGTTGACCACGGCTTCGCCTGACTTGCGGGCGAATTCGTCACGACGGCGGTCTGCCGAGGGCGGGGCTGCCGAGCCGGGCAGGGACATGCCCAGGGCCTCACCGATGCAGGCCATGGTGTTCGCGGTGTACATGCCGCCACAGGCGCCTTCGCCGGGGCAGATGGCCTTCTCGATGCGGGTGAGATCTTCCAGGCTCATCTTGCCCGCGGCGCATGCACCCACGGCTTCGAAGGCGTCGATCAGGGTGACTTCCTTTTCGGAGCCGTCCTCGAGCTTGACCCAGCCCGGCATGATGGAGCCGGCGTAGAGGAATACGCTGGCGAGGTCCAGGCGCGCAGCGGCCATGAGCATGCCCGGGAGCGACTTGTCGCAGCCGGCCAGCAGCACGGAGCCGTCGATGCGCTCTGCCTGCATGACGGTCTCCACCGAGTCGGCGATGACTTCGCGGGATACCAGGGAGAAGTGCATGCCCTCGTGGCCCATGGAGATGCCGTCGGACACGGAGATGGTGCCGAACTGCATCGGGAAGCCGCCGCCTGCGTGGACGCCTTCCTTGGCGCCCTGGGCCAGCCGGTTCAGGGACAGATTGCAGGGAGTGATTTCGTTCCAGGAGCTCGCGACGCCGATCTGGGGTTTGGCGAAGTCGTCGTCGCCCATGCCCACGGCCCGGAACATTCCACGGGCCGGAGCTGCGTGAATGCCGTCGGTGACAATCCGGCTCCGGGGCTTGATGTCAGGCTTGTTATCGGTTGCGATCTGGGTGTCCTCACTCATGGGTCAAAGTCTATGACTCCTGAAAGGCCGCCAACGACCGGAAGTGGCCCCTTTGGCCCAATTTCCAGAAAATTTCGATCAAATAGTGGACTCACGTCTCACATTTTGAGACGGATGGCCTGTGCACCTACTCCCCCACTGGCGTTGACAAGCCTAGACAGCCCTATTGACAGCGACGTACCGTCAAGCAACGGCAACCTCGTGTGACGGATGAAAGGCTTTGCTATGGAGTGGATTATCTGGGTCATTGTCATTGTTTTGATCATTGCCATTGTCTGGTGGCTGCTGAACCGGAACTCGCGGGGAGCGGCAGCCGACGCGGCACGGACCGAACAGGCGACGCCCCGTGCCGGAGCCTCTCCCGCAGCGTCAACCGGAACGCAAGAGACGCCGTCGGCCGTTTCTGCCGCAGCAGCGGCGGCGGGACCTCCGTCAGCCACCACCCGGACCGTCCCGGAAACTGGCCGCCTGGCAGAGCCTGAAACAGGGCCGGACGCCGGGCCGGCGGCCGCGGAAGCCGCGCCGCTGGTGGGCCAGCCCACCCCTGCGGCCACGCGCCCGGACCCCGAGGACGTGGAACCGGACATCGAATCCTGGGAAGCCGCCACCGCCCGCCCTTCCTCGGCGCGGCCCGCCGGAGGAGATGTTGACGACTGGGACGACGACCAAGATAAGGCCGAATGGGATGCCCAGTGGTCGGATGCCGGCAGTGCAGAAACAGCCAGTGCAGAAACAGGCAGTGCCGCTGCAGGCAGTTCCACTCAACCGGCAGCCCAAGAGCGTGCCGCACAGCCTGCCCCGCCGACGCATCACGCGGAGTACACGGAGCCCCATGCCCCTACCCTTCCGGGCGCGGAATCCGCAGCCGCCGAATCGATGGACGCTGAGGCCGAAACCCGGCAGCGGATCCAGTCCTCCGCCGCCACGGAAGCCGGAGCCAGCCACGAGGCCCAGCCCCACCACCGCGAACTCCAGCCGCATCATCTGGAACAGGGCTTCGGCGCGGAACGTGGTTTCGGCGAACAGCCCATCCATCGTGAACGGGTCGCCGATGTGAGCGAAGCAGCCGCAGGGGATCAGCCGTATGGCGAGGGATCGGCCGCGCCCGCAGCGGACGGCAGCGCCCCGGACGGATTCGCCGTCAAGGGCGACGTCAGCGCCATGACCTATTACGACGAAGACAGCGCCGGCTACGAGGACGCCCGGGCGGAGGTCTGGTTCCAGTCCCCGGCACACGCCGAGGCTGCAGGGTTCCGGGCGCCGCGGCGGTCCCGGCGCTAACGCCCAGCGGCGGCGGCAGCTTGCGGACGGAGTAGGCGGATGACACGCAACCGCGCCGGGAAACGCGCAACGGCTGCAGCCGCGTATTCCGCCTTCGCGTTGTCCCTGGCCCTGGCGTTGCCCCTGTCCGGCTGCACCGGTGACGGCGCTCAGCCTGGTCCGGGCAGCACGGGCTCCGCGGCCACCGGGGTTCCCGCGCCATCCGCCCCCGGCTCCGGCACACCGGGAACGCGTACCCCCGGCACGAGTGCACCGGCTACTTCCAGTGCGGCTCCGACACCGCCGCGGGCACCGGAAGTACGGAGCAGGATCGAGGGGCTGCAGGTTCCCTGGTCCACGGTGTTCCTGCCGGACGGCACGGCCGTCATCTCCGAACGCGATACCGCCCTGCTCAGATCTGTCCGGGACGGCAAGGTCAGCACCATCGGGTCCGTCCCCGGCGTCGTTCCTGGCGGTGAGGGCGGATTACTGGGCCTGGCACTGTCACCCGGCTTTGCCTCGGACCGCTATCTCTACGCCTACTTCACTGCCGCCGATGACAACCGGATTGCCCGCATGCGCCTGGACGGCAGTGGGGCAGCTGGTGGTGCGGGCTTCCGCCTGGGTGAGCCGGAGGTGATCTTCTCCGGCATGTCCAAGGCCTCCACCCACAATGGCGGCAGGATCCGGTTCGGCCCGGACGGGTTCCTCTACGTCGGCACGGGAGACTCGCAGCGCCGGGAGCAGCCCCAGGACCGGAACGCCCTGGGCGGCAAGATCCTGCGGCTCACCAAGGACGGTGCCCCCGCGCCCGGCAATCCCTTCCCGAACAATCCCGTCTACAGCCTTGGCCACCGGAACGTGCAGGGCCTGGCGTGGGACACCCAGGGCCGGCTCTGGGCCAGCGAGTTCGGACCCGACGTCAATGACGAACTCAACCTGATCCAGCCCGGAGGAAACTACGGCTGGCCGGAAGTCACGGGAGCACCCCACCGCGACGGATTCATCGACGCCAAGATTGTCTGGCCGTCCACCGCAGACTCCTCCCCCAGCGGGCTCGAGATCGTCGGCAGCACGGCCTACCTTGGCGCGCTGAGGGGCCAGCGCCTGTGGGCTGTTCCGCTCGACGGCGAAAACGCCGGCAACCCTGTGGGCTATTTCACGCAGCAGTTCGGGCGGATCAGGAACGTTACAGTGGCCCCGAACGGGGACTTGTGGGCTCTGAGCAACAACCAAAACCCTGATTTTGCGCTGATTTTGCGGATTCCACGCTAAGCGGCTCCATCCGCCCACTTCGATTTCACACCAGCCAAAACTTCGTGTAGAGTTTCATGTCGTTGCGGAGGTCAACGAGGGAAATAAAAGCCCTCGGACGAACTAAACAACAGA
>NZ_JBQCMF010000001.1:81458-228852 GCF_051965295.1 Arthrobacter sp. SAFR-023
TGCACCTCTAGCTCAATTGGCAGAGCAATTGACTCTTAATCAATGGGTTCCGGGTTCAAGTCCCGGGGGGTGCACCACCGAAGCCCCGCCTTCAAGGCCATAAGCCTGAAGGCGGGGCTTTGTCGTTCCCGGAATGTGCGTGGTGCCGGCTGCGCGCCAGGCACGAGTTGTCGCAGCCGAAACTTCGTGTAGAGTTGCATGTCGTTGCGGAGGTCAACGGGGAAACTAAAGCCCGCGGATGAACGAAGCAGCAGATGCACCTCTAGCTCAATTGGCAGAGCAATTGACTCTTAATCAATGGGTTCCGGGTTCAAGTCCCGGGGGGTGCACCATCGAAGCCCCGCCTTCAAGGCCCCCTTGCCTGAAGGCGGGGCTTTCTCGTTCCCTCGGTATGGCCTCACGCGCGGCGCGCCCGCGGAGGATCCTAGTCCGGAGCACTGCCCGAGGATCCCCTGACCTGCAGCTCGCTGCTGACCAGATGCGTCCGGCCCGGCAGATCCGGGTTGCCCAGCCGCTCCAGGATGAACTTGCCGGCCTGGACCCCCACCGCGAGATTGCCGTTGTCCACAGAGGTCAGGGACAGGTGCCGGATGCGGGCCAGATACGTGTTGTCGTAGCCGACCAGGGAAATGTTCCCCGGAACAGTCACCCCCGCGTCCGCTGCCGCGGACAGCACGCCCATGCAGGCGATGTCATTGAAAGCGAAAATCGCCGTCGGCGGGGTGCCCGCGGCCAGCAGGGTGCGGGCTGCAGCGTAGCCGCTTTCCTCACTCATGCCGCCGGCCACCGTGCGCGGTTCCAAGCCGGCCGTTCGCATCGCCTGCTCGTAACCCGACCGCCGCAGGCGTCCGATCCCATCGGGCCCCTGGAGGTGGGCGATGCGCTTGTGCCCGAGCGCAATGAGATGCTCGGTGGCCTTCCGCGCACCCGCGGCGTCGTCATTGACCACCACATCCACGCCCGGCAGCTCCGGATCAAGCGTGCCTGCCAGCACCACGGGAACCACGGCGGAGGCGGCCCTGATGGCGGTGGACTCCGTGGTTGTCCCCACCACTACCAGGCCGTCAATCCGCTGCTCCAGCAGCGCCTCGACGGATGGTCGGCCGATCCTGCGGTCCGTGTAGGAGTCGGCGAGGACGGGGGAAACGCCGGCGGCGTGCAGGGAGGCGGAAAGACCCTCCAGGAGCTCAATGAACCAGGGGTTCCGGAGATCGTTGAGCAGAACGCCAACGGTCCCGGTGCGCGGCATCGAGAGCCCGCGGGCGAGTTTGTTGGGCCGGTAACCCAGTTCGTCCATCGCCTCAAGCACCGCCCGCCGTCGGGCATCACTGACGTTCCCGGAGCCCTGCAGAACCAGCGAGACGAGTGACTTGGACACCCCGGCCCGGTCTGCCACATCACGGATGGTGGGCTTCGCCGGGGGCTGACCGCTGTAGGGGAACGATGGGCTCAACAATGCTCCTCTTCACGTCATGCCAGCTGGTGCTGCCTGTCCGGTTCCAGCCTAAGGGGTTGACGAACCGGGCCTGTGCCATTGATTATGGACCGGTCCAAGAAAATTCCAAAGAGTCAAAGAGGATCTTGATGAGTGAACCGCACGCACGGCAGTTGGTGGCCGGAATGGTTGGCGGCGGCGCAGGGGCGGACATCGGCAAGACGCACCGCCGCGCGATGCGTCTGGACGGCGAATATGACCTTCAGGCCGGCGTCTTTGGCCGCGATGGGGCCCGCTCCGCTGCCCTGGCGTCCCAGCTCGGCATCCCGGAAGACCGGCACTACGCCGGTTACCGTGAGATGGCGGAAAAAGAAGCGCGCCGGGAGGACGGCGTCGATGTAGTGGTTGTTGCGACCCCGAACGACAGCCACTTCGAGATCGCCCGCACTTTTCTCGAGGCCGGCATCTCGGTGGTATGCGAGAAGCCGCTGACCCGCGACTCAGTGACCGCCGCGGAACTGGTGCGGATCGCCGCTGACAACGGCGCCGTCCTGGCGGTTCCGCACTGCTACTCGGCCTACGCCATGGTGCGCCACGCGGCCCGGATGGTGCGCGACGGCCAGCTGGGAACGGTTACGTTCGCGGACGTAGAACACGCCTCTGGCTGGGCGGCCACTCCCCTGGAACAAGGCGGGCACAAGCAGGCCATCTGGCGGACGGACCCGGACATCGCCGGCTTCCCGAGCGTCGTTGGCGACCTCGGCACGCATGGCTTCCACCTCCTTCGCTACATCACCGGGCTCGAGGCCGAGAGGGTCTCCGGACGGCTGAAGACCCTGGTTCCGGGCAGGCGGGTCTTCGACCACGCCACGGTCGAACTGCAGCTCACCGGAGAGGTTCCGGGCCGGTTATGGGCCAGCATGGCCGCCGCCGGTCACAACCACGGCCTGCGGATCCGGGTCTTCGGCACGAAGGGAAACCTCGAGTGGCAGCATGAGGACCCCCATCACCTGTTGGTGCAGGACCTCGACGGGACCACCACGGTGCTGACGGAAGGGCTCAGTACCCTGTCAGAGGACGCCTCCCGGCTCACCAGGGTGGGGTTGGGGCATCCCGAGGGATTCCTCGAAGCGTTTGCCAACTTCTACCGCGATCTCGCCGCCGAACTGCGCGCCCGCCGGGACGGCACCCTGCCGGAGACCCGGGAACTGTCCTTCCCCACGGGTTACGACGGCCTTGTCGGCGTCCGGTTCGTCGAGGCGGTCGCCGCTTCGAATGCCCAGGATGCCGCCTGGGTAATCCCGGCTGGTGCCGCGGAGAAGGTGGGGGTCTGACCATGCAGCGCTTCGCACTCCTCGGCGCAGGCTTCATTGGCTCGGTTCACGCCGCCAACCTTGCAGCCCACCCGGACACTGACTTCCGCTTGGTCTTCGATGTGGACCAGGACCGCGCGAAGGCCCTGGCTGCCAAGCATGGCGCCCGCGCTGCCGCGGGCTTGGAGGAGGTGTTCGATTCCTCCTCCATCGACGCGGTGTTCATTGCCTCGTCCACCGACACCCATGCCGCGCACTTGCGCCGCGCCGCCGAGGCCGGCGTGGCAGTGCTGTGCGAGAAGCCGATCGACCTGGACCTCGGGCAGGCCAGGGAGACTGCAGCTTTCGCCGCCAAGCACGCGGTGCCGGTCATGGTGGACTTCAATCGGCGCTTTGATCGCGACTACGCCGAGCTCAAAAGGATTGTCGACGCCGGGGAAATCGGAGATGTAGAGCTTATCCAGCTCACCAGCCGCGGCCCGGCCATGCCGCCGCTCTCCTACATCGCCACGTCGGGCGGACAGATGCGGGACCAGACCGTTCACTTCTTCGACCTCGTCCGCTGGCTTACGGGAGCGGACCCGGTTGAGGTCTTCGCCACCGGATCGGCCCTGGCCGAACCGCGGCTGGCCGAGTACGGCGATGTGGATACGTCCGTGGTGTCACTCCGGCTTCCCGGCGGCGCCCTGGTCCAGATCGACTGCGTCCGCCGCACCGGTTACGGCTATGACGAACGGATCGAAATCATGGGCTCTGAGGGCATGGCCGAGGCCGGCCGCCAACGTGCCGGCGCTGTGTCCCGCTACTACTCAGGGAAGGTGGTGGACGACGGCATGCACCCCGGCTGGTTTGAGCGGGTTCAGCCGACCTACGCCGCGGCCCTGGCCCACTTTGTGGCCGCGCTGGAGAATGGAACAGCGGGCGACGGCGGTTCAGCCGTCACGCCGTCACTCGAGGATGGCTTGAAGGCCCAGGCCATCGCCGAAGCGGCAACGCTGTCCCTGCGCACCGGCAGGACCGAGACGATCCAGTACTGAACCGGCGCTCGGCGCGAACGTACAGTTGCGTCCCCTTTTCCGTCCGGAATTGGAGCACAACTGTACGTTCGCGCTGTGTCAGCCCGCCGCCTGGAGCGCCACCCGCACCGGCTCCCCCGACTGCAGCGATGCCTGGGCAGCGTCCGCCACCATGGACGCTGCGACGGCGTCCTCCGGCGTGCACGGGTTCGGCCGCTGCCCCAGCACTACTTCCACGAAGGCCGCCATCTCGGCACGGTAGGCCGTGTGGAACCGCTCGGCGAACGTCAGGTGCGGCGGCCCCGCCGGGAAACCGACCCCGGGCTCGGCAGAAGACATCGCCATCTGCTCATCCATCCCTACCATGACGGACCCTGCAGATCCCTGGAGTTCCAGCCGGACATCATGGCCCGCCCCGTTGTAGCGGGTGGCCGAGACCGTTCCGACGCTGCCGTCGTCGAACGTCACCACAGCCAGCGCGGTATCGACGTCGCCCACGGCACCGATTGCGGGGTCACCGTTGTTGGACCCCTTGGCGAAAACCTCCACGATTTCCTTGCCGGTGAGCCACCGGAGGATGTCGAAGTCGTGGACGGAGCAATCACGGAAGAGCCCGCCGGACGTCGCGAGGAATTCCACCGGCGGCGGCGTCATGTCGCAGGTGACCGCCCTGACCGTGTGGAGCCATCCCAGCTCCCCGGCGTCGAAGGCGCGCTTGGCCTCCAGGTAGCCTGGATCGAACCGGCGCTGGTGGCCGATCTGCACCGTGCCGGCCGCGGTCCGGATGTGGTCGAGCACAGGCAGTGATTCCTCGACATTCACGGCCACGGGCTTCTCGCAGAACACCGGGATTCCCGCGTCCACTCCCGCCCTGATCAGGTCCGGATGCGTGGCGGTTCCGGTAGCAATGACCAGACCATCGATGCCGGAGTCAAGCAAGGCTTCGGCGGAGGGCAGGAACCCGGCACCAATTCCGCCGGCCAGGGCCCGGGCGTGCTCCGCGGCAACGTCGGTCAACTTGAGGTTCACCGTGATGCCCTGCGGCTTCATCAGCCCATTCAGGCCGGTGATGTTGCGTGCGTGCATCGCACCGATCCTGCCCACTCCCACAAGTCCAAGAGTTACTTCTTTGATGCTGCTGCTGCTTGTCACGGCTCCCCTACCCCGATGCCCGGCCGGTGTCGGCCGTGGAGTCAGTCACGCCGGCGACCTCGGCCTGGACCTGCTTGACGACGTCCCCGTGGCCGCCGAGCTGTTCGAGCTCGTGGGCCAGTTCGGCCAGTTCGGCGCCGCCTGCCATCTGGGCGGTGAGTTCGTCGAGGGTGATGTCCTTCTTGTCGTAGTAGCCAATCGACCTGCCGCGCTTGAGCAGCAGGAACCGGTCGCCGACCGGGAAGGCGTGGTGGGGGTTGTGGGTGATGAAGATGACGCCGAGGCCGCGGTCGCGGGCCTGCAGGATGTAGCGCAGCACGACGCCGGACTGCTTCACGCCCAGGGCTGCCGTTGGTTCGTCCAGGATCAGGACCTTCGCACCGAAGTACACGGCGCGGGCGATCGCGACACACTGGCGTTCACCGCCGGAGAGCTGGCCGATGGGCTGCTCAACATCGCGCAGGTCGATGCCCATGTCCGCCAGCTCCTGCTTGGTGATGTCCTTCATGGCCTGCACATCCAGGCGCTTGAAGGGACCAAAACCCGTGGTCAGCTCGGAGCCAAGGAAGAAGTTGCGCCAGATAGGCATCAGGGGGACCACTGCGAGGTCCTGGTAGACGGTGGCGATGCCGGCATCAAGGGCGTCACGGGGCGAATCGAATTTCCGCTCCTCGCCCATGATGTGGAGGACACCTTCGTCGTGCTGGTGCAGGCCGGCGATGATCTTGATGAGCGTGGACTTGCCGGCGCCGTTGTCCCCGAGCACGCAGGTGACCCGGCCGTTGTCCACGGCCATAGTGACGTCCGTGAGGGCGACGATGTTGCCGTAGTGCTTGCCCACGCTCTCCAGTGAAAGCAGGTGCACCGGGGTGTGGGTCAGCGGGTCCTTCTCGTCCTTGAGCAGTTCCTGCTGGTCGATTTGTTTGGCGTCCATGATGTTCAGCCCTTACTTGAGTCTGCGCGGCGCTTGACGATCAGGTTAACGATGGTGGCCAGGAGCAGCATCAGCCCGAGGAAGAACTTGAACCAATCCGGGTTCCACTGCGCGTACACGATGCCCTTGTTGGCCATGCCGAAGATGAAGGCGCCGATCGCGCCGCCCACTGCGGATCCGTAGCCTCCGGTCAGCAGGCACCCCCCGATCACGGCGGCGATGATGTACAGGAATTCGTTGCCCACGCCCTCGCCGGACTGCACGGCGTCGAAGGCGAACAGGTTGTGCATGCCGAGGATCCAGCCGCAGAAACCCACGGCCATGAAGAGGCCGATCTTGGTCGCCTTGACGGGAACGCCCACGGCACGGGCGGCGTTGGAGTCGCCGCCGACGGCGAAGATCCAGTTGCCCACCTTTGTGCGAAGCAGCACCCAGGAGGCGACGGCAACCAGGGCGATCCAGATGAAGACGGTGTTCTTCACGTCCACGCCGCCGATGTTCACCGACGAGGAGAAGATGGCCTGCGCGGACTCATAGCCGTCCATGTTGGAGATGGACGGTGATGAGACGCCGCCGCCGATCATGCGCGTCAGGCCCAGGTTCAAGCCGGTCAACATCAGGAACGTGGCGAGCGTGACGATGAAGCTGGGGAGCTTGGTCTTCATGAGGATCCAGCCGTTGATGAAACCGATGCTCAGCGACACCACAAGCGCCAGGATCACACCGACCCAGACGTTCATGCTGAAGTACCAGCTGAACATCGACGCCGTGAGCGCGGAACTGATGACCGCGACGCCGGTGGACAGGTCGAACTCGCCGCCAATCATCAGCAGCGATACCCCCACCGCCATGATGCCGATGGTCGAGGATCCGTAGAGCACGGTGGCGAACGCGTTCGGCTGGGTAAAGGTCTGGGACACCGCAGCAAAGAATATGAAGAGGACGATGGCTCCCACAAGGGCGCCCACCTCGGGACGGCCAAGCAGCTTTTGCAATGGATTGCGCCTGCCGACACGTTCGTCGGTCACCGCCGGTTTGGAAATTGTCTGGGTCATGGTCATTGGAATGCTCCTTGCTGCCCGGTCCGGCGTTTCCGCCGGGCCGGGCTGGCGGACTGCTAGCGGATACCCTGCTGGGCGAAGGTGAGGGCGTTGGCTGCGCCGGCCTTGTCCACGATGGTGGGGCCGGTCAGGACAGGCTGCCCGCCGCCGAGCTTGAAGCCGCCGCGCTTGGCCTGCCACAGCGCGTCCACCGAGCCGTAGCCCTGCAGCCAGGGCTGCTGGTCAACGGTGAATTCAACGGCGCCGTCGGCGATCTTCTGGGCGAGTTCGGCGTTCATGTCGAAGGAGGCCACCTTGGCTTTGCTGCCGGCCGTGGTCACCGCTTTAAGGATGGTGAGCGTGTAGGGCGCACCCAGCCCGATGATGACGTCGGCATCAGCGGTGGCCTGCAGTTTGGCGGTCACTGTGGAGGACACCTGGGTCATGTCAGTGCCCTGCACGTACAGGATCTCGGTGGCCGGAACCTTGGACTTCACGCCAGCACAGCGGGCTTCCAGGCCGACGTGGCCCTGCTCCTGGATAACGCAGACAGGGTGCTTGAGTCCGAGGGAGTTGAGCTTGTCACCCACTGCTTCACCGGCGAGTTTCTCATTGGAGCCGAAGTGCGTGAACGCCCCGAGCTGGGCGAAAACGGATTCACCGGCGTTGAGGCTCACCACGGGGATGCCGGCGTCGGTTGCCTTCTCCAGGGCGTCTTTCAGGGCGTCCGGCTTGGCCAGGGTCACAGCGATGCCGTCCACCTTCTGGTCCACGGCCTGCTGGATCAGCTGGGCCTGGCGGCCGCCTTCGGGGTCCGAGGTGTAGAGCAGCTCAACGTTGTCCTTTGCGGCGGCTTCCTCAGCTCCCTTGCGGACGATGTCCCAGAAGGTGTCTCCGGGAGCGGCATGCGTAATGAGCGCGACCTTGATCCGTGGCGTCGACGCAGCCTGCCCGCCGCCTCCGGCGTTTGCGTTCTCCTCCGGCCTGCCGCCGCTGGACGAACAGGCGCTCAGCGCCATCATCGGCACGACGGCGGCTACGAGCGCCGCCCTCCGCCATGAAAATTTCTTCACCGAAAATCTCCTTCGATTCGGGTTCCGGCCGTGCCACGCCGCAGGGCCGGAATGTTGATATCTCTGATCATCGTGACTCGGATCACAGTTGTCAATCTTTGTCCTAACATTAGGACGATATTAGTTTTTGTCCATTTCACTCATCCGTGAAGGCGAGCCGGAACGCCGAGAGGGCCTTGTCCCCCGCGGCGACTCCTGATCCGCCCGACGCAGCGGCCTCGAGGCCGATGACACCCGAGTACCCGACGCCGGCGAGCGCCCTGGCGACGGCGCGGTAGTTCACCTCCCCCGTTCCGGGCTCGAAGCGGCCCGGGACGTCGGCCACCTGAATTTCCCCGATCCACGGCTGCGCCCTGCGGACAAGTTCAATCAGGTTTCCTTCGCCGATCTGGGCATGGTAAAGATCCAGCATCATCCTCACGTGCGGGTGGTCTGCCGCGGACACCAGCGCCAGGGTGTCCTTGGCCCGCGCCAACGGTATGCCCGGGTGGTCCAGGACCGTGTTGAGGTTCTCAAGCGCAAAGACCACACCATGCCGCTCACCGAGCCGGCCCAGCCGTTCCAGGGTGCGGAGGCCGGTCAGCCACATCTGGCCGGTGGAGCGGTGAAGGGGCAGCACGGCAACCCCGCCGTCGCCGAGTTCCGCCGGGTGCACCACCATGCGCTCGACACCCAGCTCCAACGCGGTGGGGATGAGTTTCTCCGCCGATTCAACGACCCGGTCCGCGCTGTCCGGGTCAATGAGGCTGCCGCCGAAGTAGCCGCTCATGGAGGAGAAACGGGCCCCCGTCGCGGCGAGCGCGGAAATGTCCCGGTTCCGGGTGTCCCAGAGTTCCACCTCGAACCCCTGCCCATGAATGCGCTGTACCCGCTCGACGAGGGGCAACTCCCCGTAGATCATTTCGGCGCATGCGGCCAGCCGGAAGGTCACGCGCCGCCCTGTCCTGTGGAGTGCAGTCCTGTGGAGTGCAGTCCTGTGGAGTGCAGCCCTGTGAGATGCAGTTCCGTGGGCTGCAGCCCAGGCTCGGCCGCCCACAGGTGGGCCACAGCCGCAACGTCCACCGGGAGGCCGGTCTCATGCGACCGGATCGCCGCCAGCGCCACGGCGAGCGCATTGCGGGCATCGATCCCGCCGGGGACCGCGGTCCCGACCGCCGGGCGTCCGGCCAGTCGGGCGGCAACACCCTCGACGAAGCGTGCAAGTTCAGCGGTGTAGGCGTCATGGAAGAGGTCGATGTTCAACCGCACGGTGTCGGAGGCAATTCCCGCCGCGGTGTAGCTCACGGCGCTGGATGCCTGCGGCCCACCGGCGGCGACCATGCCGGCGGATCCGAACACCTCGCCCCTCACGTCATAGCCATACAGGGCGTTGAAGTTGGCTTCGGCCACCGCGATGGCCCCGTTGCTGTAGGTCACCGTGACCACCGCCGTGTCCAGCAGGCCTCCGGCTTTCGCTTCCGGCGCCACCAGGGCGTCAGCCACTGCATGCACCTTCACAGGAACCGCTCCCGGGTTCAGCCAGTTCAGAGTGTCGAAATCATGGATAAGCGTCTCCAGGAAGATCGTTCCGTGCGCGATCCGCTCCGGGGACGGGATTCCGGCGGCGGTGCCCGGGTCCCGGGTAAGGGACCGCAGCAGCTGCGGGGTGCCCACCACGCCGTCGTCGATGAGTTTCCTGGCAGCGGCGAAGTCCGCCGCAAAGCGCCTGTTAAAGCCAAACTGGACGTTGACCCCGGCGGCGTCCGCGGCGGCCAGCGCCTCATCCAGTTCTTCGACAGTGCGGCCGCCCGGCTTTTCGCAGAACACGTCTTTCCCGGCCCGGGCCGCAGCTGCGATGAGACCTGAATGGAACCTTGCCGGCGATGCCACCAGGACCGCGTCAATGCCGGGGTCGCCGATCACGTCCGCCGGATCTGCAGTGATGCGGGCAACCCCGAGCTTGCCTGCCAGCGCCTCGGCGGCGGGAAGCGCGGGGTCAGCGATGGCATCCAGCCGCGCACTGGGAATCCGGCGGGCCACTGACTCGGCATGGAAGGCGCCGATCCAGCCGGCTCCAATCAGGCCGAGGCGGACGGGGCGGTTGTCACCGGCCGGTTGCTGCACGTAGGTCATGTTGCAATCCTCTTCTCAGGGCATCTAGATCGTTCTAGTGGCATGATCGTGGCACAGTTTTTAGCCATCTGTCTAGATCGTTCTATAGACTGCTGGCAGCAAGGAGGCACATGTCTGAACAGCAACGGCGCCCCACCCTCGTGGACGTAGCCCACGCCGCCGGCGTATCGCGGGCCCTGGTTTCCATCGTGATGCGCGGCGCCCCCGGCGCAGCCGTTGCCACAAGGCAGAAAGTGCTGGACGCCGCACGCGAACTCGGCTACCGGCCCGACAGCCGTGCCCGGCTGCTGCGCAGCACCCGGACCAAACTCCTGGGCCTCAGCTTCTCCACGGGCCACGCGTTTCACGCCGAAATTGTGGACGCCGCGTACGCCGAGGCCAGCGCCAAGGGCTACGAACTCGCACTGGGCGGTGTCACCAGTGGCAGGCCAGAGGACCGGACCATCGAGGCCCTGCTGGATTTCGGGTCCGAGGCGCTGATCCTGATCTCGCCCACGCTCAGCAGCGACGAACTGGCCCGGTACGCCGGCCAGGTGCCGGTAGTGAGCCTGCTCCGCAACGACGTCGGCGAACTCACCGATTCGGTGAGCAGTGACGATGACGAGGGCATCCGGATGGCGGTGGAACACCTCGTGTCCCTGGGGCACCGGCGGATCGTCCATGTCGACGGCGGCACCGCGGTCTCCGCCGAACCGCGCCGGTCCGCCTTCCGGGCGGAGATGGAAAGCCGAGGGCTGGAGCCGGCCATCATTGCTGGCGGGGCGATGGAGGAAGACGGGATGACTGCGGGCAATGCCCTCGGCCCGGACATGCCGACGGCCGTCATTGCCTTCAACGACAGGTCAGCCCTGGGACTCATCGAGAGTCTCCGGGCGCAGGGCCTGAGGGTCCCGGCAGATGTGTCAGTGCTGGGCTACGACGACAGCCAGTTCGCGCGGCTCAGCTATGTGCAGCTGTCCTCGATCAGCCAGGACGCTCCGCTTCTTGCGGCAGCAGCCGTGGACCGCGCCGTGGCCCGGATTGAGGGAACGCAGCCGCCCGGGCATGTTGTCCGGACTCCGCACCTGGTTGCGCGCAGGACCACGGCGGCTCCCCCCGCCGGCGGGTAGTCGCCGGTGCAGGAACCTGCCTCGAGCTAGGAATTTGCCTCGACGGTCAGCCCGGCGTCAGCTCCGGCCACGATGGCGCTGGTCTCAGGCGATGCGAAGCGCTTGGCCAGCTCCCGGACCACGGCCTGGAGTTCCTGGCGGAGCCGGTCCGGGTCGATGGAGGCCGCGGCCAGGACCGACCGCTCCATGTCTGCTGCAGCCATGACGGCTTCGGTGCCACGCTCCGTGAGCGATACGACGTGGCTGCGCCGGTCCGACGTGCTGCGCTGGCGCACGATGTGCCCGTGCGACTCGAGGCGGCTCAGCGTCTTGCCCATGGTCTGGGCCTGCACCCGCACAAGCTGGGCAAGCTGCGCCTGCGTCATGGGACCGCTGTTGTAGAGCACCTCGATGGCGATGACGCCGGCATGGGTCAGGCCAATGGCACCCAGCTTCTCGTTCCAGGAGTGCTCTACGAGGCGGGCCGCCGTGGACAAGAGACGCCCTGTGGGCCAGCGATCCATATCAGGCATACCACCAAGTATAACTAAGCCTGATTAGTACCCGGGACGACGCCTCACTAAGCTGGAATGTCCTGCACGAAAACAAGGAGACAACGTTGGCTGAAAAACTTACGGCGGGCGACACTGCCCCCGGCTTCACACTGAAGGACGCAACGGGAGCAGACGTCAGCCTCAGCGACTTCCGCGGCCGGAACACCATCGTTTATTTCTACCCGGCCGCCGCCACGCCCGGATGCACCAAACAGGCCTGCGACTTCCGGGACAGCCTGGCATCCCTTCAGGCTGCCGGCTACGAAGTGCTGGGGATCTCACCCGATCCGGTGGGCAAGCTGGCCAGCTTTGCCGACGCCGAGGGCCTCACCTTTCCCCTCCTGTCGGACGAAGACCACGCCGTTGCCGAGGCATACGCCGCGTGGGGCGAGAAGAAGAACTACGGCCGGACTTACGAGGGCCTCATCCGTTCCACCGTGGTGGTGGACGAGGACGGCAAAGTCGCTGTGGCCCAGTACAACGTCCGGGCCACCGGGCACGTCGCCAAGCTGCGCAAGGACCTGAAGCTCGAAGAGGTCGGTCAACCCGGCGCCTAACCACCAAGGCCTCACCTGCGGCGAGGACCGCACAGGTGACGGTACAATTGAGGCTGGCATCCGCCGTCGTACGTCTTCCTGCTGGTGACAGCAGGCCGGGCAGCGCGCGGAGCCGGGCGCGAGTGGTGAAATTGGCAGACACGCAGGATTTAGGTTCCTGTGCCTTCGGGCGTGGGGGTTCAAGTCCCCCCTTGCGCACAAAGCTAAAGAGTAGGAAATCCCGGGTTACGGCCCGGGATTTCCTCGTTTAAAAGACCGCCAGAAATTTTTTCGCGGTTCACCCATCCGCTGCTGCCGGCCAGGCGAATACCCAGTGAGACACCGCCCAAGCCTGGAACTACAGGCCGGTGCCCCACCCAGTCGGAAAAGGATCACCGGAGGGCTCCGCAGCCCCTCCAATCCCGTTCGTCGGCACAACTAAGGAGAATCGAAATGCAGTCTTTCAAGCGCTCAACCTTCACCGTCGCAGGCATTGCAGCCGCAGCCCTGCTGAGCCTCACCGCATGCGGCGGCTCCGCAGGCACGACCAGCAGCTCGTCGGCCGCCGCCGAGCCGTCTGCTTCCAGCATGGCGCCGTCACCGTCAGAGACCGCGACGGCGGCCATGGATCCGGCGGCCAACCTCGCTGGTCCGGGTTGTGCCGACTACGCCAAGCAGGTCCCCAGCGGCAAGGGTTCCGTCGCAGGCATGGCCCTGGACCCCGTGGCCGTCGCAGCCTCGAACAACCCGTTGCTGAAGACCCTGACAGCCGCTGTCTCCGGCAAGCTGAACCCCAAGGTCAACCTCGTCGACACGCTGAACGGCGGCGAGTTCACGGTGTTCGCGCCTGTTGACGATGCTTTCGCCAAGGTGGACGCCGCAACGATCGAGACGCTCAAGAAGGACGATGCCCTGCTGAGCAAGATCCTCACGTACCACGTGGTCCCCGGCCAGGTCACTCCGGACAAGATCGTGGGCACGCACAAGACCGTGCAGGGCGGGTCGGTAACGGTGACCGGGACCAAGGATGCCCTCAAGGTGGATGGCGCCAACGTGATCTGCGGCGGCGTCCAGACGGCGAACGCCACCGTTTACCTCGTGGACTCGGTGCTGATGCCCAAGTAGTCGCTGGGCCTGGGCTCGTAGCCGTCCCGGGCAGAGGCCGCGGTTCGCACCCGAGAGTGCGGACCGCGGCCTTTTGCCGCTCCGGGCCCCGGCGTGTCCTGGCTCACGCATAAGCCAGGGGCCCGCGATCCGTCAATTAGACTGGTGGCGGGCAACAGCCGCCCACGCGCACCCCAGCAGTCCAGAGGTGGTAATCGAGTGCCCAGCAGCAGTATCCCGCGCCGTACGGCCCTCAAGACCGGTGCCGTCCTTCTGGGCCTGACGCTCACTTCCTGTACGAGCGAAACCCAGCCCACGCCGTCGTCCGCTGCGGCAAGCACCACGACGGCAGCCGCTGCCCCTTCAGAAACCTTCACGTTCGGCACGGCCTCACAGCCTCTGGGCCTGGACCCCGCCCTGGCGAACGACGTCGAATCGCAGCGGGTCACCCGGCAGATCCTGGAAGGGCTGGTGGGCGTCGACCAAACGACGGGCGAGCCTACGCCACTGCTGGCAACGCAGTGGACGGAATCGCCGGACGGCCTGGCCTATACCTTCACCCTCCGCCCCGGCATCAGGTTTCACGACGGTTCCCCTTTCAACGCCGACGCCGTCTGCACCAACTTCGACCGCTGGTTCAACTTTTCCGAGGCCCTTCGGAAGCAGGCTCCGGGAACCACCTTCAAAGGGGTCTTCAAGGAGCACGCCGACCATCCGGAGCTGTCCGTTTTCAAATCCTGCACCGCCCTGTCGGCGCTGCGCGTGCGGATCAGCCTCACGGAACGCTTCACCGGGTTCCTGCAGGCCCTGACGCTTCCCGCGTTTGCCATCTCCTCCCCCAAGGCACTCGCCGCCGGGAAGGCCGATCAGCCCAGCCTGCGGCGCGGCAGCCAGGCACTTTCCGCTTACGCCACCCATCCCGTGGGCACCGGACCCTTCCGCTTCTCCGCCTGGGACAGCGCGGGGGTCACACTCACGGACAACAAGGAGTACTGGGGCACCCGGGGACAGATCGCCACGCTCAAATTCGTCACCTATGACCACCCGCAGACGCGGCTGCAGGCCTTGCTGGATGGCAGGATCGACGGTTATGACTCTGTGACGGTGGGAAACTTCGACCAGCTGGTCAAGCGCGGCAAGCAGATCATCCAGCGGGACCCCTTCTCGGTGATGTATCTCGGCATGAACCAGGCAGTTCCGGTACTCAAGGACCTCAAGGTCCGCCAGGCCATCGAGCTGGCCATCGACAAGGACACGCTGATCAGGCGCTTCTTCATCGACAACACCGCCCAGGCCTCGCAGTTCGTTCCGCCCAAGCTGAGCGGGTTCAACAACAACGCACCCGCACTCGGCTACGACCCCCGCAAGGCGAAGGAACTTCTGGCAGAGGCCGGCTACAAGGGCCAGGCCCTGAAGTTCTACTACCCCATGAATGTCACACGACCGTACCTGCCCACCCCGGAAAAGGTTTATGCGGAGATCAGCCGCCAGCTCACGGCGGTGGGCCTGAACATCCAGCCCGTCCCGGTGGACTGGACGGACGGCTACCTGCAGAAGGTGCAGAACCCCGGCGACCACGCCCTGCACCTGCTCGGCTGGAACGGCTCCTATTCCGACGCCGACAACTTCCTCGCCCCGCTCTTCGGCGAGAAGAACGGCGAGTTCGGCTACCAGGACCCGCAGGTGTTCTCCAAGATCGACCGCGCCCGCGGGCTTCCGGACGGCCAGGAACGCACGCAGCAGTACCAGACCATCAACGCCCAGATCGCGGAGTCCCTGCCCGCCGTCCCCATCGCTTTCCCGATCTCCGCACTGGCCCTGTCCGACCGGGTGATCAGCTATCCTGCTTCGCCGGTATTAAATGAAGTTTTCACGAAGGTCCAGCTGAGGCCTTGACGCCGGGGCGCAATTTCAGTTAGAGGGCGGTACAGGGATATTCTGTGACAGCCAGAGCCGCCTACGGGAGACTGATTGTGACCTTCATTTCCAAGACCCAACATGCCGACGTCGTCCTGATTGGCGGCGGCATCATGAGCGCCACGCTGGGTGCGTTCATCAAGCAGCTCGAACCCAACTGGACCGTTTCGCTGTTCGAGCGGCTCGACGAGGCCGGCCTGGAGAGTTCAGGACCGTGGAACAACGCCGGCACGGGGCACGCCGCGCTGTGTGAGCTTAATTACTCCCCCGCGGCCAAGGACGGCTCTGTCAATCCTGCCAAGGCCCTGCACATCAACGAGCAGTACCAGCTGTCCCGCCAGTTCTGGTCCCATCTGGTGGACAACTCCCTGATCGGCTCGCCCAAGGGCTTCATCAACACGGTGCCGCACATGAGTTTCGTTATTGGCGACGACAACTCCACCTTCCTCAAGACCCGGTACAACGCACTCAAGGAGCACACCCTGTTCCGGAGCATGGAGTACTCCGAGGACTTCGCGCAGATCGCCAAGTGGGCGCCGCTGATCGTCAAGGGCCGCGACACGAAGCAGCGCGTCGCGGCCACCCGCGCCGCCGAAGGCACCGACGTCGACTTCGGTGCCCTGACCCGCGAGCTGACCGGATACCTCGCCAACAACGGGGTCGAAATCAACTACGGCCACGACGTCACCGATCTCCGCAGGGCGTCCGACGGCGGCTGGGACCTTTCGCTCAAGCACCCCGCTTCCGGTGAGCGCGGCAGCATCCGGGCCAAGTTCGTCTTCGTCGGCGCGGGCGGCGGAGCGCTGCACCTGCTGCAGGCTTCCGGCATCCCCGAAAGCAAGGGCTTCGGGGGGTTCCCGGTTTCCGGCCAGTTCTTCCGCTGCACGGACCCGTCCCTGGCGTCCCAGCACAACGCCAAGGTTTACGGCCAGGCGTCCGTCGGCGCACCGCCCATGTCCGTGCCGCACCTGGACACGCGCTACGTCAACGGCAAGCGCTCCCTCCTGTTCGGACCGTACGCCGGCTTCTCGACGAACTTCCTGAAGAACGGCAGCTACCTCGATCTCCCGCTGTCCATTCGGCCGAGCAACATCATCCCGATGCTCGCCGTGGCCAAGGACAACATGGACCTGACCGCCTACCTGGTCAAAGAAGTGGCCAAGCGCCACGGTGACAAGGTGGAGGCGCTGCGCGAGTACTACCCCGAGGCCAAGGACGGCGACTGGGAACTCATTACCGCCGGCCAGCGCGTGCAGATCATCAAGAAGGATCCGAAGAAGGGCGGTGTGCTGCAGTTCGGCACCGAGGTGATCGCCGCCCGCGACGGTTCCGTCGGCGCCCTCCTCGGCGCTTCACCGGGAGCCTCCACGGCCGTGCCCATCATGATCGAGCTCCTGCAGAAGTCCTTCCCCAAGAACTTCAAGGGCTGGCAGTCCAAGCTCAAGGAAATGATGCCGGGCTACGGCGTCAAGCTCAACGAAAACCCGGAGCTGGCGGCGGAGCTCGAGAAGGCCACCGCCAAGAGCCTCCAGCTGGAAGCATCGCCCGCAGTCCAGCGGTGACCCTCCAGCGCTGACCGGCGCGGGTTGCGGCAGGCACCACCGAAGGCAAACAGTCCGTCAACCCAGGAGAGCATGCGATGTTCCGGCTGGCCCAACTATCCCTCGGGAACCGCGCGCTCATCGCGCTGATCACCATCTTCGCCTCGGTGTTCGGCGTGATCACCATGTCCTCGCTGAAGCAGGAACTCATACCCTCGGTTGAGTTCCCGAGGATCACGGTGATCACGTCGATGCCCGGGGCGTCGCCCGAGGTGGTGGACAAACAGGTCAGCCGTCCGCTGGAGACGGCGCTGAACGGCGTCGAAGGCCTGGAGTCGACGTCGTCCACCTCCCGCAACGGCGTCTCGCAGATCAGCCTGGTGTTCACCTACGGTTCCAACCTGGACCGGGCCCGGAACCAGATCGACCGGGCGATCTCCAACGCGAAGCGTACGCTCCCGGACGACGTCCAGCCCCAGGCTATCGCCGGCAGCATCAGCGACTTCCCGATCGTCTTCCTCGCCGTCTCCTCCGACAAGCCGCTGAGCGAGCTGAACACGGACCTTCAGCGGCTGTCGGTACCGCGGCTGCAAAAGCTCGACGGCGTCCGCGGCGCCGACGTAACGGGCGGCGCCAACCGGCACATCCTGATCCAGCCGAACGCGGCCAGCATGGCCGCCGGCGGTGCCAGCATCCAGGCGGTCCGGGACGCCCTGACCAACAACGGCGATCTCGTTCCGGCGGGCACGATCGAGGAGAAGGGCCAAAGCCTCTCCCTGCAGATCGGCAGCCCGGTCGACTCGGTGGCCGCGGTGAAGGCCCTGCCGCTCACCGGCGCCACAGCCGGCACCACCATCGGTTCCGTAGCCGACGTCAGCATTCAGGATGACGTGCGCACCTCCATCACCCGGACGAACGGCCTCGAAACAATGGCCATTTCCGTGACGAAGAAACCCGAGGGCGACACCGTGGCGATCTCGCACGCGGTGAAGGATCTGGTGCCCCAGCTCGAGGCGGAGCTTGGCTCGAACGCCAAGTTCACCCCCGTCTTCGACCAGGCGCCCTTTATCGAGAAGTCCATCAAGGACCTCACCACGGAGGGCCTCCTGGGCCTCGGTTTCGCAGTGGCCATCATTCTGCTGTTCCTGATGTCCGTCCGCTCCACCCTGGTCACCGCCGTCTCCATTCCGCTCTCTCTGCTCATCACCTTCATCGGCCTGTCCGGCACGGGGTATTCGCTGAACATCCTCACGCTCGGGGCGCTGACCATCGCCATCGGCCGGGTAGTTGATGACTCGATCGTGGTGATCGAGAACATCAAGCGGCACCTGAGCTACGGCGAAGCCAAGCTCACCGCGATCCTCACCTCCATCCGCGAGGTGGCCGGCGCCATCACCGCCTCCACACTGACGACAGTGGCTGTCTTCCTCCCGATCGCCTTCGTCGGCGAACTCACGGGGGAACTGTTCCGGCCGTTCGCCCTGACGGTCACCATTGCGCTGCTCTCCTCGCTCCTGGTGTCGCTGACCATCGTTCCCGTGCTCGCGTACTGGTTCCTGAAGAGCCCCGCCAACGGTGCCGGCGAGGCCCCGCGCTCCGCCCGGGAAGTCCAGGCACAGGCACACGAGGCCGAGCAGCGCAGCCTCCTGCAGCGCGGCTACCTTCCCGTCCTGACCAAGACCCAGAAGCACCCCGTGCTCACCCTCATCGCCGCGGTCCTGGTCCTTGGCGGGACCGCTGCAATGACGCCACTGCTCGCCACCGACCTGCTCGGACGCTCAGGCGAGAACAGCATGACGGTCAAGCAGGAACTGCCCGCCGGCACGAGCCTCGAGGACACCAGCGCCGCGGCCCGGAAGGTCGAGGACGTCCTCCTTGGCATCGACGGCATCAGGGACGTCCAGGTGACCTCCGGCAACGCGCAGGCGGGCTTCACCGCGCTGACGTCCTCGGGCGCCTCCAACTCCTCTTTCACCGTGGTCACCGAAGAAAAAGCAAACCAGGGCAAGCTGCAGGAGGCCGTCCGCAGCGAACTGGCGGCGGCAGGTGCTGCCGGCAAGATCTCCGTCGGTTCCCAGCAGGGAGGCTTCGGAACGTCCTCCACCGTGGACGTCACCCTGAAGGCTGCCACCTCCGAAGATCTGAGGAAGGCCAGCGACTCCATGGTCAAGGCATTGACCGGAGTGCCCGGAAGCAGTGAGGTGACCACCAACCTGGCTGCCAGCCAGCCCGTGGTACAGGTGAAGGTTGACCGGGCCAAGGCCGTTGCCGCCGGCCTGACCGAAGAGCAGGTGGCGGGCGTCCTCGCCTCCACCATCAGCCCCGTCCCCGCAGGCACCGTGCGCATCGACACGGACGATTTCCCCGTCCAGATCGGCGAAGGAAAACGCTTCACCAGCATCGCCGCCGTCCGCGACATCCCGCTCCCCACCGCTTCCGGCGCCGTCCCGCTCAGCCGCATTGCCGCCGTCGAACAGGTCGACGTCCCGGTCTCCATCACCTCCAGCAGCGGCCAGCGGACCGCGCAGGTGTCCGTTACGCCGTCGGGATCCAACCTGGGAGCCGTCAGCGCGGAAGTGCAGCAGCGCCTCAAAGCCGTGGACCTTCCCGCCGGGGTGACCGCGGCGATCGGCGGCGCCACCACCCAGCAGGCGGAATCCTTCCGGCAGCTCGGCCTCGCACTTCTGGCCGCAATCGCCATCGTCTACGTGATCATGGTGGCGACGTTCAAGTCCCTGGTGCAGCCGCTGATCCTCCTCGTTTCGGTGCCGTTCGCCGCCACCGGAGCGGTTGCCCTGCTTCTTGTCACGCGGGTCCCCTTGGGGCTGCCGTCGCTGATCGGCATGCTGATGCTCGTGGGCATCGTGGTGACCAACGCGATTGTGCTGATCGACCTGATCAACCAGTACCGGAATCCGCGCGGCGGCAATCCGGGAATGAGTGTTGCCGACGCCATCACCCACGGCGCCCGGCAGCGACTCCGGCCCATCCTGATGACCGCGCTGGCCACGGTCTTCGCGCTGACCCCCATGGCCCTGGGCATGACGGGCGGCGGCGGGTTCATTTCGCAGCCGCTGGCCATCGTGGTGATCGGCGGCCTGGTGTCCTCCACCGCGCTGACGCTGGTGCTCGTCCCCGTGCTCTACCGGCTGGTGGAGGGGCGGAAGGAGAAAAAGGAGCTCATGCGCCAGCTCAAGCAGCGTCCCGGATTCTCCCCCGCGGAAGACGACGTCGACGCCGAGTTCGCGGACTGGACCACGGGCATGGTGCCCAAGCTCAGCGGACGGCGTGCCGCCCCCGGCTCCCCCGAATAACCCGGCGCCTCCCCACTTCTCCTCCCCACCCAACTAGGTAGCAGCAGAGGGCGTTCCCAGCGCTGGGAACGCCCTCTGCTGCTACCAAGATCACGTGCCTGCCGTGCGCCCTGTGGATAACTCAAATCCCGCCTCTCGTTTTTGGCACGATGGGGCCATGAAATATCCGAGCCCGTTGCCGGAGCATCTCTCGGCCGTGGCCTTCACCGTGGATGAGGCTCTCAACGCCGGAGTTACCCGGGCCCGGCTGAAGAACGGCGGCCTCGTGACTCCCAGCCGGGGCATCCGGATGCCTTCGGGAGCCGGCACCAGCCCCGAGTGCCTGGTGCAGCTTGCACAGTTGGCCAGGCCGCACACGCTGGTGGCCCGTCTTTCGGCCGCGTCACACGCCACGGCGTTCCTGCTGTGGGAGTTCCCCGGCTTTCTCCCGGGCGCCGACAGGCCGGGCATCCACATTTCCCGTCCGGATGCGGTTAGTATCACCCAGCGCCGGGGTGTGGTGGGCCACCGCGGGCAGTTCTTTCCGGACGAAGTCGTGGAACTCTACGGGGTGTTCGTGACCAGCAGGGCCCGGACGTGGCTGGACATCGCACGGCGGATGAGTGTCGACGAGCTTACGGTGGTGGCTGACCACCTCCTGCGCCGTCCCCGCCCCGAATTCGAGGGTAGGTCCGCAGCCCATGCCACCAGCGACGAACTCGCCGACATGTTGGACAGGCACAAAGGAACGCCCGGGATCAGGAAGGCCCGACTGGCACTGGAACAGGCGCGCGTCGGCGCGGATTCTGCCCCCGAGACACGGCTCCGGCTTGCCTTGGCCCGCCGTCGCCTTCCCGAAGCTGACGTCAACGTCCCTGTAACGCTGGTTGGCGGCGTCGTGCGCCAACCCGACCTTTCCTACCCGGAGTTCCGTGTGGCGGTGGAATACGACGGTGAAGGCCATTCGGATCCGGCACAGGTGCTGAGGGATATCGGCCGCGACGAGGATTTCGCGGCCGCGGGCTGGATCCTGGTGCGGATCGGGAAGGCGCACATGGAGAACGACGCGCGGGCGGCCGTCCGAAAGGTCCGCTTGGCGCTCCTGGCGCGTGGCTGGTCCCCATCTGAGTAGCAGTTCAGGACGTTCCCGGCGCTGGGAACGCCCTGAACTGCTACTCAGTTGGGAGGGCCGGGAATAACCTGACGCTGAAGACGTTGAGGGCAGTACATGCAAATGCATGTAAATCGGGTACACTGTTAACACAGGCCCGAACAACCTCGGCGAACGGAAGGCTCATCATGCAGATCGGCGTATTCAGCGTCAGCGACATCACCCAGGACCCCACCACGGGCCGGACCCCCACCGAGCACGAGCGCATCAAGGCATCCGTGGCGATCGCCAAGAAGGTCGAAGAAATCGGCATGGACGTCTACGCCATCGGTGAGCACCACAACCGGCCGTTCTTCTCCTCCTCCCCCACCACCACGCTCGCATACATCGCCGCGCAGACCGAGCGCGTCACGCTGTCCACCGCCACCACTCTGATCACCACGAACGATCCGGTCAAGATCGCCGAGGACTTCGCCATGCTGCAGCACCTCGCCGACGGCCGCGTGGACCTGGTGCTGGGCCGCGGCAACACGGCCCCGGTCTACCCCTGGTTCGGCAAGAACATCCAGGACGGGATCGAGCTCGCCATCGAGAACTACAGCCTGCTGCGCAAGCTGTGGGATGAGGACACCGTCAACTGGTCCGGCAAGTTCCGCACGCCGCTGCAGAACTTCACCTCCACCCCGCGCCCGCTCGACGGCGTGTCCCCCTTTGTGTGGCACGGCTCCATCCGCAGCCCACAGATCGCGGAGGTGGCTGCCTACTACGGCGACGGGTTCTTCGCGAACAACATCTTCTGGCCCAAGGAGCACTACCAGCAGCTGATCAGCCTCTACCGCGAGCGCTACGAGCACTACGGCCACGGCAAGGCGGACCAGGCCATCGTGGGGCTGGGCGGGCAGTTCTTCATGAGGAAGAACTCCCAGGACGCCGTGAAGGAGTTCCGGCCGTACTTCGACAACGCCCCCGTCTACGGCCACGGCCCGTCACTGGAAGACTTCACGTCCCAGACGCCGCTGACCGTCGGCAGCCCCCAGGAGGTCATCGAGAAGACCCTCACGTTCCGCGAGTTCTTCGGTGACTACCAGCGCCAGCTGTTCCTGATCGACCACGCAGGGCTGCCGCTGAAGACCGTCCTGGAGCAGCTGGACCTGTTCGGCGAAGAAGTCCTGCCGGTCCTGCGCAAGGAGTACGCAGACCGCACGCCGGCGCACATCCCGGCTCCGCCCACGCACGCCGGACGCGTTGCCGCACGGATCGCAGCCGAAGAAACCGCTGCCTCCCCGACGGAGTCGCGATGACACCCCGGACAGCCTCGGGGACGTCGGGGCCGTCGATGTCCACAGTCCGGCTGGCCGCCGAAACCTGGGAGTCGCTGTTCCGCGCCCAGGTGGCCGTGATGCGGCGGCTGCAGTCCGGCCCCGCTTTCCGGGACCTGGCGGTGAACGAGTATGACGTGCTGTTCACACTGTCGCGGTGCCCGTCAGGCTGGCTGCGCCTGAACGAACTGAACGACAACGTGCTCCTGAGCCAGTCCAGCCTGAGCAGGCTGGTGGACCGGCTGGAGAAACGCGGCCTCGTGGAACGCACGCCGGCGCCGGACGACGGCCGGGGCGTGTTGCTCAAACTCACCGAGGAGGGCGCCGCGCTGCAGAAGGAGATCGGCCGGGAGCACGTGCGGGACATCGCCGAGCTCGTTGGCCCGGCACTGACGGCGGCAGAGCAGCGGGAACTGCTGCGGCTCACGGAGAAGCTGCGCGCGTCGCTGCCGTCTCGTTAGTCACTGCCGTCCCGGCAGCGGGACGGCAGGCGGCGCCGCCGTCGGACGGCCGACGCCGGGACGCCAGTTAAGCGGATAGTTCCGGTCAGCGGATGACGGCCAGCTTGTCCGGATCCTCCGCCGGCAGCTCGCCGTCCACCGTGGCCATAACCCGGATTTCCCGGAGGGAGAGGCTGCCGCCCACGGTGGACAGGAAGGCTGTGTCCGAGGAGTCGCGCCCGGCCGTGATGCGCAGCATGGCCTCCCTGGGCGCGAGGCCGGTGGGGTCGATCACGTGCCACGCCCCGTTGATATGGGCCTCGGCCACGGCGTGGAAGTCCATCGGGGAAAGGCCCGGCGCATAGACGGCCGCCAGCCTGGCAGGCACGTTCTTGGCGCGCAGCAGCGAGATGGCCAGGTGCGCATAGTCCCGGCAGACGCCCCGCCGGTTCAGGAGGGTCTCCACGGCGCCGTCGGTTCCCCGGGAGGAGCCGCTGACGTAGCGCAGTTCGTTGAACACCCAGTTGCGGACGGCGTGCAGGAGCTCCTCGCCCTGGAGTCCGCCGAACTCCGCATACGATGTGGGGAGCAGCCGGTCGGACTCCGCGTAGCGGCTGGGCCGGACGTAGCGGATCAGCTCCATCAGCGCGGCATCCTCAGGTTCGGCCCGGCCTCCGACGGTCGCGGAGTAATCCACCGTGACCTCCGTGGGCTCGGCGAACTCCATGTAGTGGAACCTGCCGCCGTGGTGGTCCGAAAGCTCGGTCAGCGGAACCTGTTCCCCGCCCGCCGTCACGCTGAGGTTTTCCTCGAAGGACGTGTAGCCGGCGTTCCTCGCCACGGAGATGGCCATTGCCACCTTGGTGTCGGCCACGGTCTTGAATACCAGGCGGGCAGCAACAGTTCGTTCCATGAGTCTCCGGGGTGTGAGGCGGCGTCAGCCAGTCGCGGCTGCGGGCGGGGGATGTGCCGGAGGCGCAGCGGGACTAGTTCTTGATCTTCAGAGACATTAGCATCCGCTGGACATTGGCGAATTCGGGGCCCTCGTTGACATAGCCGGCGGCCTGGTCAAGGGTGTCGAAGGCCTTGGCCGGGGCCACCTTTTCATCCGGGGCGAACGCCTTCAGGGAGCGCACGTCGCTGAACGCGTAGTTCCCCTTGCCGGCCAGGCCCTGCACCACGTTCTGCAACTGGCAGGCCTTGGAATCGGCGCCGCCCACCAGGTTGGTGATGCCGTAGGAGCCGAAGTAGCGGTAACCCTGGATCACCCTGAACACCACGTGCGGGTCGATGGTCCCCTGCCCGCCGCTGTGCGGCAGCTCGACGGGGACACTGCTGACGACGACGTAGGATTTGCGGGCGGAGGCGGCACACGTTGCTGCCGATGCCTCCGGCAGGCCCGTCTGCAAGGTGGCCAGATAGCCGCCTTCCGCGTCCTTGACCTCGATCTTCACCGCGCCGGGAAGGGTTCCCTTGTCCGGTTCCACCGACTGGGCAATCCAGTCCTGCGGAAGCTCGAAGCTCACGGTCTTGGCAGGGTCGGTGAAGACCTTCCAAGCCGCTGCCGTGGCGCCGGGCGAGGCCGAGGCACTGCCCGATGCAGTGCCGGTGGGGCTCGCGGAACCCGAGGCCGCCCCGGCAGCCGGGCTCGTGCCAGGCTCCACTGTCCAGACGGGCGCGCCCTTGCCGTCGCTGCTGCAGCCGGCGATCAGTCCTGCAGTCAACAGCACGACGGCGGCGATGCCCGTGCGTCCAGAGGCCGTGATCCCTGTCATGGCTCCAGCCTAGCCCGGACGCCGGGCCCGACCCGGGGATGCCCGCCGGCGTTTCGACCGTGAATTAGCAACTAGGCTGAGGTCATGGCCGAACATGAGCTGGACGCAGCCGAGCAGACCCTGGCGGGCATGTCCGCCGTCGACATTGCCGACTGGCGGCTGCGGACCTTCGCCCTCTATGACACTGTGCGCAAGATCGCCGCGGACAGCCCCGAGGAAGCGCACGCCTACTGGCGCCAGGAGCGCGACCGCATGTTCGGCACTCATGCTGCGTCGGCCCTGACGGCCGAGGCCAAGGCGTCCTTCTACGGGCTCAAAACGGCGGACTATGATCCCATCTACCGCTTTTACGTACCCCTGACCAAGGAAGGGGCCGGGCGGGAAATGACCGTGGAAACTGGGACGGACGGGCTGGTCAGGTTTGTCCGGCTGGGAACATTCGACCTTCCCGAGATGGGGCAGCTGGCCGTGTGGAAACTGATGGGCTACGGCGGCGGGATCTTCGTTCCGTTCCGCGACGCCAGCGCCGGAAAGCCCGGCGGAAGCTATGGTGCCGGCCGCTACCTTCTGGACACCATCAAGGGCGCGTTCCATGGCGTCCGCGGCTCCGGGCCCGACGCCCAGTACGTGCTGGACTTCAACTTCGCCTACAACCCCTCGTGTGCCTACAACGAGGCCTGGGCCTGCCCGCTCGCCGGCCCCGCCAACCGGCTGGCCGTGGAGATCCCCGTCGGCGAGCTGTACTGACGTCCCGTAGTTCGGGGCCGCTCCGCAGGTATTCTTCACAGGACACATACGCACAGGGCACATACGATGGCTCAATGACCCCAGCTTTTCCGCGGCGGATCGCCCGCGTCCGCCCCCTCGCCCCTGCCCCGTCGTCGTCCCCATCCTCAGCCCCGGGGACAGACTCGGACAACGGACAGCTTCCCGAACAGTTCTTCGTGGCCAACGACGCCGCGGACTTCGCGGGCATCGCCGGCCGGACCTGGACAGTAGTAGAGTCGCCGTTCCCCGGCTCGCGCGCCAATGCCGGCAGCGCCCACCGCAAGGGATGGGAACCCGGAGCTGAGGTTCCCGAAGACAGTTTCACGTTCCTGGCACCGAGCGTCCCGGCCAACGTCCTCGGGATGGCCCACAACACGGGGCAGGCCGGCCGGAACCTTCCCGCGCAGGCCTTCCACAAGGCGGCCACCAGCGTGATCGGCCCGGGCGAGCCGATTGAACTGCCGGCGGGAATCGGACTGGTGGAGCCGGAGGCGGAACTGGCCGTCGTCGTCGGCCGGACAGCGAAAAACCTGACCCTCGGCAGCGCGCGGACGGCGGTTCTGGGCTACACCATCGGCAACGACGTCACCGCGCGCAAGCTGCAAAAGTCCGACGAGCTCTGGCTGAGCGCCAAGAGCCAGGACACCTTCACGCCGGCCGGCCCCTGGATCGTCACCGGACTGGACCATGCGGACCTGCCTGTCGGCGTCGTCCATAACGGTACCGAACTGCCCACGGCCAGCACCGCGGACCTGGGCTGGAAGGTGGATGAGATCCTGGTCTACCTGACGTCATTCATGACCCTGCATCCCGGCGACCTGGTGCTCACCGGGTTCCCGGCGGCGAGCGCCGGCATCCAGCCCGGCGACACCGTCACCTGCCGGGTGGGCGGGATCGGAGAGCTTTCCAACCCCGTCACGGCCGCCAGCTGACCGGCACCTTAACCCGGAATCAGGCCCAGGTTCCGGACGCTTCCGACGGCGGCCGTCACCGCCGCGGCGGCCGCCTCCAGGTCCGCGGCGGTCACCGACGAATCAAAGCTGAACCGCACGGCGGTCTGCGCCACCTCCGTTTCGATGCCGAGTGCCACCAGAACCGGCGACGGCGCATCCGAGCCGGCCGCGCACGCCGAGCCGCTGGAGCACACCACGCGCTGGCGCTCGAGTTCGAGGAGCACGGATTCCCCGCTGGTGCCCGGGAAGCAGAACGACGCCACGGAGGGTAGCCGCTCAGACGGATGGCCGGTCAGCAGGGCACCGGGAATGGTGTCCAGCACGGCGGCAATAAAACGGTCGCGCAGTCCCGTGACGCGGGCCGCGAGCGCAGGCTGGTCGGCGTGCGCCAGGGTGAGGGCGGTGGCCAGCGCCACGGCACCGGCAACGTTTTCGGTGCCCGAGCGCCGGCCGCGTTCCTGGCCGCCGCCATGCACCAGGGGCTCGATCCGGGTCCGGCCGCGAACGAACAGGACGCCGTTGCCCTTGGGCGCCCCGAGCTTGTGCCCGGAGATGCTCAGCGCGTCCACGCCGAGCGCCCGCACATCCAGCGCCAGCCAGCCGGCGGCCTGCACGGCGTCGGTGTGGAACGGGATCCCGCGCCCCCGCGCCAGGTCCGCAAGCTTGGCCACCGGCTGGACGGTCCCCACCTCGTTGTTGGCATACATGATGCTGACCAGCGCGGTTTCGTCCCGCAGCACCGCGGCGAGTGCCTCCGGGGTCACGGTTCCGCTCCCGTCGACCGGCACGACGTCCACGGCGAAACCGTGGAAGCGTTCGAGGTACCGTGCGGACTCCTCCACAGCAGGATGCTCGACGGCGCTGATCACCACCCGGTTCAGCGCCGGGTCCGCGGCCTGCCGGGCCAGGGCAATCCCCTTGACGGCGAGGTTGTCCGCCTCCGTTCCGCCCGACGTGAAGGTGATCTCCCCTGGCCGGCAGCCGAGCACCGCGGCGACAGTCTTCCGGGCGTCCGCGAGTGCCCGCGCGGCGGAGTCACCGAGCGAGTGGTGGCTTGACGGGTTGCCGAACTCGCCGGTGAGGTAGGGCCACATGGCCTCCAGCACCTCCCGGCGGACCGGTGTTGTGGCTGCTGCGTCCAGGAAGATCATGGTGTGCTCACCCCACTGTCAGTTCGACGTCCAGGCCGAGGTCCAGGGCCGTGACGCTGTGCGTCAGGGCGCCGACCGAGATGACGTCCACGCCGGCGGCGGCGATGTCCGCCACGGTGCGGAGGTTGACGTTGCCGCTGGCCTCGACAATGGCCCTCCCGGCCACCTGCCGGACGCCGGCACGGAGTTCCTCCAGGCTGAAGTTGTCCAGCATGATGGTGTCCACGCCGGCGGCCAGGACGGGTTCGATCTGCTCGGCGCTGTCCACCTCCACCTCGAAATGAGTGGTGTGGCCGAGCTGGGCCTTCGCGTCAGCGAGCAGCGCCGTCAGCCGCGCCGGGTCTCCCCCGGTCATAACGGCCAGGTGGTTGTCCTTGGCCAGCACGGCGTCGGACAGGCTGTAGCGGTGGTTGGCGCCGCCCCCGCAGCGCACGGCGTACCGCTCCAGAACGCGCAGGCCGGGGGTGGTCTTGCGGGTGTCCGTGATGCGGGCCTTGGTGCCGGCAGCCAGTGCCACGAATTCGGCTGTCTTGGTGGCGATGGCACTCATTCGCTGCGCCAGGTTCAGGCCCACCCGCTCGGCCAGCAGCACGCTGCGCGCCCGGCCGGTGACCCGTGCCAGCTTTGTCCCTGCGGCGAAGGTTTCGCCGTCGGCCACGAGCAGCTCCACCTGCGTGTCCGGGTCCACCATCAGCATGGCGTCGCGGAACACGCTGCCGCCACTGAAGACGCCCGGGACGCGGGCCTTGAGCACCGCGGTGGCGCTGGCCTCGGCTGGGATCAGCAGCTGCGAGGTGATGTCACCGCTGGGCGCATCCTCCGCGAAGGCCCGCTCCAGGATCTCGCGGACGGGTGCTGCAGGGAGGGTCAGGCTAGTCATGGACAAGGCTCGCTTTCGGGCTCATTCTGAATTCTTCGTCAAGGTCGCCGACTGGAAGATCTGCCGGCCGGCTGTCATCCCGGTAATGCGCGCCGAGCGACACCTGCCGCTCTCGCGCCGCGTGGACCAGCAGCTGCGCGGCGAGCAGCAGGTTGGCGTCCTCGTGCGTGGCCGGGTCCGCTGACTGCGGCACCGCTTCAGGACGCACGACGGCGGCCCACACCCCAAGCGCTGCCCCCGCCTCCCGCAGAAGCTCGCCACTGCGCAACACCCCGGCCTTGGCAGTCATCAGCCGCCGCAGGGCGTCCCGAGAGAACTCGCCGGGAACCGCGGACACATCACGTTCAGGACCATATCCCCGCTTTTTCCCGGGGTAGGGCGGAGCGTTTTGGTCGTCCGCCACGAAGTCGCGGGACAGTGCTACGGAAGCGTGCGTCAAAGGGAGGCCGCTAGCGGCTGAGCTAGCACGCGGAGTAGTGCTGTCTTGCGACGGTTCCGCCAGGAATGCTTCTACAGCCCGCCGGCCGAACACCAGTCCCTCGAGAAGCGAGTTACTGGCAAGCCGGTTGGCGCCCTGGACGCCGGTGCAGGCTACTTCTCCGGCGGCATACAGCCCGGGGACGGTGGTGCGGCCGTGCAGGTCGGTGGAGACGCCGCCCATCCAGTAGTGCGCGGCCGGTGCGACGGGGACGAGCTCCCGGGTCCAGTCGATGCCGGCTTCGCGGGTGCCCCGTGTGATGGTCGGGAAGCGGCGTTTGAGGAACCCTGCTCCCCTGGCGCCTTCGAGAACCCGGGCGTCCAGGTAGACGTGGCCGGTGGGGTTACCGAGCACGGCAAGGTGCAGGGCAATGCTGCGGGAAACGACGTCGCGCGGGGCGAGTTCGGCGTCGGGGTGGTACCCATGCAGGAAGCGGTGGCCGTGTGAGTCCACGAGGACGGCACCCTCACCGCGGACGGCCTCGGAAATCAGCAGCGGGTCCTGGCCGCCGTCGGACTTTGCTCCCTTGTCCTGGCGGACGAGGCAGGTGGGGTGGAATTGGAAGAACTCCAGGTCTGCCACGGCGGCACCGGCGCGCCAGGCGAGGGCAAGTCCGTCCGCGGTGGCAACGGATGGGTTGGTGGTCTGGGCGAACAGCTGACCCGCCCCGCCGGTGGCCAGCAGCACCGCGTCGGCCTGGATGCTGCCCGGCCGGCCGTCCTGCAGGAACTCAACGCCGGTGACCCGCCGGCCCTGCTGGAGGAGGGCTGTGACGCTGGCGTGGCCCAGCAGCCGGATCCTGCCAGTGGCCTGCGCGGCCAGCACGGCGCAGATCAGGGCGTTGGCGATGCCCGCGCCGGTGGCGTCGCCGCCGGCGCGCAGGATCCGCGGCGCGGAGTGGGCCGCTTCGAGCCCCAGGGCGGGGTCGCCGTCGTCGTCCAGGTCAAAGCGGACGCCGAAGCGGCCGAGCCCGGCGATGTCCCGGCGCGCCTCGGTGCACAGCACCCGGACAGCCGCCGGATTGCAGTGCCCGGCACCGGCCTTCAGGGTGTCGGCGATGTGGGCGGCCACGGTGTCGCCGGGTGCCGGCTCGTCCAGGACGGCGGAAATGCCGCCCTGGGCGAAATACGTATTGCTGTCCGCGAGCGCGCCCTTGGTCAGCAGCACCACGTCGGCGCCTGCCTCCGCCGCGAGCAGCGCGGCGTAGAGGCCGGCGATGCCGCTGCCGACGACGGCGAGCCGCCGTCGGCCGGCAGATCCGTGTTCGCTGGGGATGGTCATTGCGGCTCCCTGTTAGGGCTTGGCGGCGAGCATGCGCTCGAGTGCTGTCCTGGCGTCCTGCTGCACGTCGTCGTCCACGGTGATGCGGTTGACAACGCGGCCGGCGACAAGCTCTTCGAGGACCCAGGCCAGGTAGCCGGGGTGGATGCGGTACATGGTGCTGCACGGGCAGATGACCGGGTCCAGGCAGAAGATGGTGTGCTGCGGGTACTGGGCCGCCAGCCTGTTCACCATGTTGATCTCGGTGCCGATCGCGAAGACCGTGGGCTCGGTGGCCGCCGCGATGGCCTTCTGGATGAAGTCAGTGGACCCGGCGGAATCGGCCGCGTCCACCACCTCCATGGGGCATTCCGGGTGCACGATGACGTTGACGCCCGGGAAGTCGGCGCGTGCCTTCTCGATCTGGGCCACGCTGAAGCGCTTGTGGACCGAGCAGAATCCATGCCAGAGGATCACGCGGGAGTCCAGCAGCGCCTGCTCGTCGTTGCCGCCAAGTTCCTTGCGCGGGTTCCACATGGGCATCTGCTCGAGCGGAACGCCCAGCGCCTTGGCCGTGTTCCGGCCGAGGTGCTGGTCCGGGAAGAACAGGACGCGCTGGCCGCGCTCGAAGGCCCACTCGAGGACCGTCTTGGCGTTGGAGGACGTGCAGACGATGCCGCCGTTCCGGCCACAGAAAGCCTTCAGCGCCGCGGAGGAATTCATATAGGTGACCGGGATGACCGGAACCCGGCCTTCGGCGTCGGGCCCGGTGCCGAAAATCTCCTCGAGCTGCTCCCAGCAGTCCTCCACGGAGTCGGCGTCGGCCATGTCCGCCATGGAGCAGCCGGCAGCAAGGTTGGGCAGGATGACCGCCTGCTCCGGCGTGGAGAGGGTGTCAGCGGTTTCGGCCATGAAGTGCACGCCGCAGAACACGATCGCTTCGGCATCGGGCCGGGTCAGCGCGGCGTTGGCCAGCTGGAATGAATCGCCGACAAAATCGGCGTACTGGACAACCTCGTCGCGCTGGTAAAAGTGGCCCAGGATGACGGCGCGGTCCCCGAGCGTGGCCTTGGCAGCCCGGATCCGGGCATCGAGTTCAGCTTCACCGGCAATCTTGTACTCCTCGGGAAGCTGGCCCTGGCGCGGCGTGGAGGCAGGCGCGACGTCCGCGCTGGAGGCGCCGGGACCGTAGGCGGGAACGCCGGCGAGCGTTTCCGCGAGGTCGTATTCCCAGGGACCCTTGGCAAGCGCCGGGCTGCAGGTGCCGCCGGTGCCGGCAGCCTGGGCCAGCTCGGCCTGTTCACGCGTGATCAGCTGGATGGCAGTGTTGACGCTGCTCATGGGGTGCTCCTGTTATCTGGGTCAAGGCCGGGGCGGCCGGTAAAGCGGTAAAGACGCGGCGGGCGGTGCTTGCCGCCCTGCAGGTATTCACCGGTTTCTTCGATTTCCGGCGTCGACTTGATCTGCCGGCGGAAGTTGGCGGGGTCCAGTTGCGTGTCCAGCACGGCTTCGTAGACCTCGCGGACCTGGGCGAGGGTGAAGTATTCCCCCAGGAAGTGGTAGGCGATGGAGCCGTAGGCCAGCTTGTTCCGCAGGCGCCAGAGTGCGTAGTCCACTATCCCGTTGTGGTCGAAGGCCAGGCTGCCAAGCTTGTCGGCGCGGAACCACCGGACGTTCTCGGATTCGTCCGCGAGCGCCGCTTCAGTGGGCTGGACCAGCGCCCAGTAGACGATGGACACCACGCGCTGCGTGGGCGAGCGGTGCAGGCCGCCGAAGGCGTAGAGCTGCTCAAGGTAGCTGGGCGCCAGCCCGGTTGTTTCCCTCAGGTTCCGCGAGGCGGCGTCCTGCAGGGATTCAGCATGGGTCAGCGGACCGCCGGGCAGGGCCCAGAGCCCCTTGAAGGGCTCCCGGATCCGCCGGACCAACGGAATCCACAGGGTGGGCCGGCCTGAGGACTCGCTGGGGCGGAGGGCGAAAATCACCGTGGAAATGGCGAGCGACGGCGGCGCGGACTGCCGCTCGGCCACGTTGGCTGAGGTGGTGTACACGGTAATCACCCGCTTCGCTGCGATCGGCGGGCCCGTCTGGTGCCCGCCCCGGTTAGTTATAGTCAAGTTGACTCAAACTGATTCTACGGCCGGTCGTCCGGGATGCAAAATGTTTCGCCGGAAGTTGGGTGTAAATTCAAAAGGTCCCAAAAGGACCAGTTCCCCAACCCCAAGAAGGTACGCAGCATGACGACGAAGTCCACGGCGGAGCGACCCGCAGTACAGCTCCGCCACAGCATGAAGCCGAGGCAACTCACCATGATGGGCCTGGGCAGCGCCATAGGCGCCGGGCTTTTCCTGGGCTCCGGCGCCGGCGTCCAGGCGGCGGGCCCGGCGGTCCTGGTTTCCTACCTTGTGGCCGGCACGCTCATCATCCTGGTCATGTGGGCGCTGGGCGAAATGGCGGCAGCCAACCCCAACAGCGGAGCCTTCTCCGTTTACGCCGAACGCGCCATGGGCAAGACCGCCGGGGCAACAGTGGGCTGGCTCTGGTGGCTGCAGCTGGTGGTGGTCATCGCCGCCGAGGCGCTCGGCGCCGCGGGGCTGCTGTTTTCAGTCTGGCCGGTGGTTCCGGTATGGGCGCTCTCCCTGGTGTTCATGGTGGTGTTCACCGGCATCAATCTGGCCGGTGTGAAGAACTTCGGCGAGTTCGAGTTCTGGTTTGCCATCCTCAAGGTGACCGCCATCGTCCTGTTCCTGGCCATCGGCGCCGCGCTGCTGCTGGGCCTGCTGCCGGACGCGGCATCCCCGGGCCTGGCCAACGTCACCGGGGACTTCGCGCCCTCGGGCCTGGCCGGCATTGCAACCGCACTGTTCGTGGTGATCTTTGCGTTCGGCGGCACGGAGATCGTCAGCGTCGCAGCGGCCGAGACCGAAAACCCCGAGCACAGCGTCACCAAGGCCATCCGGACGGTCGTGTGGCGGATCCTCGTCTTCTACATCGGCTCCGTCTTCGTGATCGCTGCCGTTCTTCCGGCCACCTCGGAGGCGCTGTCCTCGCCGTTCGCGGGCGTCCTGGATGCCGCCCGCATCCCGGGTGCCGCCACCGCCATCACCCTGGTGGCCGTCGTCGCACTTTTGTCCGCCCTGAACGCCAACCTGTACGGGGCGTCCCGCATGGTGTTCTCGCTTGCAGAGCGCGGCGAGGCTCCCGGTTTCCTGTCCCGGCTGAGCGGCGCGGGCGTGCCGATGGTCGCGGTCGGCGTCTCGGTCGCTTTCGGGTTCATCGCCACCGTCCTGGAACTGCTGTTCCCGGAACGCATCCTGCCCGCCCTGTTCCAGCTCGTCGGGTCCACGTGCCTCGTGGTCTGGGGTTCGGCACTGGTCTCCCAGCTCATCCTGCGCCGGCGGGCAGACCGCGACGGCACTCACCTGCCGCTGCGGATGAGGGGCTTCCCCGGGCTCACGGTGTTCGGCCTTGTGCTGCTGGGGCTGGTGTTTGCCGTGGGTTTCAGCGCCGAGAGCAGCCGCATCCAGCTGATCAGCACGCTGCTGCTGATTGCGGGCATCTCGGCCGCCTGCTGGGCAGGGGCCCGGATCGCGGGATCCCGGCGCGCCCGGCGCTCCTAGCCGTGGATTTTCCCGCTCCGCCGGCAGGTAGAGTGGTGCCCATCCACGGCGGACCGGCGACGAAGCAGTCCCGGCGAGCCCAGTACATGATGAGGACTGAGACTTGACGAGGACTGAGGCGATGAGCGGCAGACACACCGGCGAACAGCACTCCCACACGGTCGAGGGGACCGACCCGCAGCTGTACGTCGCGGTGCACGACCCCCAGAACGACGCTGGACTCCGCCCCATCCTGCTCATCCACGGCTTCTCCGCGTCCAGCAAGCTGAACTGGGAAGACACCGGCTGGATCCCGGCGCTGCTGGAGGCCGGCCGCCGCGTCATCGCCGTCGATCTCCCCGGACACGGCCGGAGCGGCGCGCCGGAGGACATGGACTCCTACTCCCCCAGCCGGATCAGGGCGGACCTGCTGCAGATCGCGTTCGACGCCGGAGCCCGGCCTTTGCGCGACGGTGACCCCGCCAGCGGGCTGGACGTGATCGGCTACTCCCTCGGTTCCCGGCTCGGCTGGGAGTTCGGCGCCACCCAGCCGGAACTGGTCCACCGGCTCGTCCTGGGCGGCCCCAACATGGCGGACCCGCTGGCAGCCTTCGACCTCGTCGCCGCCCAGCGCTACCTGGCCGACGGCACGCCCATTGCCGACGCCTCCACTGCCGGGCTCCTCAGCATGGCGCAGGCGCTGCCGAGCAACAACATCTTCGCGCTGCTGTCCCTGGTGGAGGCCATCAAGGGTGAACCGTACGATCCGGCCGAGGCCGTGCCGCACATGCCCGTGTTGCTGGTCGCCGGCGAAAACGATGAACGCGCCGCGTCCATGCCGCAGCTTGCCGAACTGGCAGCTAAGGCTGGTTCCGTGGCCGAGCAGCTGGTGCTGCCCGGCCGCACCCACACCAACGCCATTACCAGCCGCGCCTTCAAGCAGGCCGCCATCGCGTTCCTCGGCAGTTAAGGGAACCGGCAGCTCCCACCCGAGCCGACCGGCGTAGGCTGGACTTTGGGGGCGGAGACACCGGAAGAGGAACCCATGGGCATGGTTTTTGAGGACCGGGAAGACGCAGGACGGCAGCTTGCGGCCGCCCTGCCGCAGTTCCGCGAGCGCCCGGACACCCTGGTGCTGGGCCTGGCCCGGGGCGGCATTCCGGTGGCCGCCGCCGCGGCCGAGGTCCTGCACCTGCCGTTCGGTGCCCTGCTGGTCCGCAAGCTTGGCATCCCGGGTCATGACGAGACCGCGTACGGCGCGCTCGCCTACTCAGGCGGAAGGATCGTCCGCCTTCTCAACAGGCCGCTCGTGGAGCGGATCCTGGACGACGGCGTGCGGCAGGAGTGGCTCGACCAGGTGGAGCAACGGGAGCGGACCGAACTCATGCGCCGCGCCGACAGCTATCCGGCCGTGCACCCCGATGTTCACGGCAAGACGGCCCTGCTAGTGGACGACGGCTTGGCGACCGGGGCCACCATGCGGGCGGCCGTCGAGGCTGTACGGATGGCCGGCGCGGCAGCAGTAGTGGCCGCCGCGCCCGTCGGTTCGATCGAGGCAGAGAAGTCATTGTCCCGTGTGTGCGATGTCCTGTGCCTCCACCTGCCCGGAAGGTTCCGGGCAGTGGGGGCCTTTTACCGGCACTTCGAGCAACTGCGGGACGAGGACGCCATTGCCCTGCTGCACGGCGCCCGCATCTAGTGCCGGCTCACGCCGAGGGGCCGGCCCCGAGTCTCCTTCGCCAGGATCACGCCGATGGCCGAGATGACGCACAGAACCATGATGTAGATGCCGATGGAGCCGGTCCACTTGGTGGCCAGCAGGAGTGACTCGGCGATGGTGGCGGCAAACGCGCCGCCCAGGATGGCGCCGAACGCGTAGCCGATCGAAATTCCCGAGTACCGCACGTTGGCGGGGAACATCTCCGCATACATGGCCGACATGGGGCCGTAGGACAGGCCCAGGCCCACCGTGAGGACAAACAGCGCCACGCCGTAGAGCACGATGTCCTTCGTGTCGATGAGGGCGAACATTGGGATCATCCAGACGAAGACAATCGCGTAGCCGGTCAGGAAGGTCTTGACCCGGCCGATCCGGTCCGAGAGCCAACCGCCCACCAGTGTGAAGATCAACCAGCCGAAGGATGCCAGCGTGGTGGCCAGCAGAATCTGCGGCGTGGGCATCTTCAGTGTCCTGGTGGCGTACGCGATGAAGAAGGCGATCAGGAGGTAGCCTGCCGCGTTGTTGCCGATGAAGATCAGGGTGGAGTGCAGAACCGCCTTCTTGTGATGGCGGATGAGCTCGCCGAGGGGCGCCTTGCTTTCGGCCTTGCGCGCGGCCATTTCCTTGAAGACCGGGCTTTCGCCGACTGCGCGGCGGATGATGTAACCCACCACGATCAGCACGATGGAGAGCAGGAAGGGAACGCGCCAGCCCCAGGAGGCGAAATCTTCCTTCGACATTCCGGAGTTCAGGAAGAACAGCAGCCCGGTGGCCAGAATCATGCCCACGGGAACACCGATCTGCGGGTAGGCGCCGAACAGCCCCCTTTTGTGCAGCGGCGCGTGCTCCACAGCCATGAGGGCGGCACCGCCCCATTCGCCGCCGGCGGAGAAGCCCTGGAGCACACGGAGGAGGATCAACAGGATTGGTGCCCACGCGCCAATCTGGGCGTAGGTCGGCAGCATGCCAATCAGGGCCGTTGCGGCGCCCATCATGATGAGGGTGAACACCAGCATTGCTTTGCGGCCCAGGCGGTCGCCCAGGTGTCCGGCAACGATGGCGCCGAGCGGCCGGAACAGGAAGCTGATGCCAATCAGGGCGAAGGAAAGGATCTGCGCCAGGCCCGGGTTGGATTCGTTGAGCGGGGCGAGGAACAGCGGGGACAGCAGGGTTGCCGTCAGCTGGGCGAAAATGAAGAAGTCGTACCATTCGATGGTGGTGCCCACCAGCGTGCCGGCGAGGACTTTGCGTTCCTCCCGCTTGCTGCTGGGGCCAACCTCTGAATCTACGGGTGAAGTTGCGGTCATTGAAACTCCGTGGCCGGGGCAGTGCTACTGCCAAGTTTGATGTGAAGCTGTTCGATTTACCGATCGAACGGTCAGTTAGTGTGAGGATACTACGAAGTGTGATCTGGCGCACCCCTCGACCGGTTCGGTGCGCAAGCGGCTACAATGTTCCATATTTGAACACAGAAATCTCATAGAGAACGACGTACGGCAACAGGCCACGTGAGCCCCTTTGGCCGGCCGCCCCGCTTTACCTGCCTAGGATGGACAGCATGACTCCCGACGCCGGTGCCGCAGCGCAGGTTGCGCCCGCCCAGACCTCGCCATCGCAGACGCTCTCACGGGGCATCCGCGCATTGGAAATCCTTGCCGACGCAGAGCGCCCGCTGACCATTGCCGAGCTGGCGGAGGCGATGGGCGTCCACCGTTCCGTGGCCTACCGGATCCTGCGGACCCTTGAGGATCACTCCCTGCTGGTGCGCGACGACGCCGGGCGGGTCCAGCCCGGCCCCGGCCTAGCCGTTCTGGCGCGCGGCGTTTCGCGGAACCTTCAGACCGCAGCGCTGCCGGAACTGACCCAGCTGGCCAACACACTTAACATGACGGCCTTCGTGGCGGTGTGGGACCACCAGGAATGCGTGACACTCGTGACGGTGGAACCACGGCATTCGGCCGCCACAGTGGTGCAGCATCCGGGGTCGCGCCATCCGATCAGCTCCGGCGCACCCGGCATCGCCATACAGTCCGCCCTGACGGAGCACGAGTGGAGCCAGCTGGCTCCCGCCGTGCCGTACCGCCCAGAGGCAGGAGAGGCGCGCAAGCGCGGTTACGCGGCAAGCCACGACGAAGTGATCGCGGGGGTCTCTTCGCTTGCCGCGCCGGTCCGTGTGCCCGGCGGACGCCCGGCGGCTGTCGCCGTCGTCTATATCCGCTCATCGGAGGATCCGGCCGAGGTGGCCGCTGCCCTGACGGCCAGCGCGGCCCGGATCGAAGCTCAGCTCGCCTGAGCTGAGCGCTTGCGGGAACGGACGACGGCGGAGGCCGCCGCCCCGAGAGCGAACAGCGCCGCCGCGGCGGCTGCCGAAACGAGGAAGGCGGCGTGGTGGCCCCCTTCCTGTGCCAACTGGCCGCCGAGGGAGGAACCCAGGGCCGTGCCGGCGACGATGCCGCTGGCGAGGGCCGTCATCACAGTGGCCAGCCGGCCCGCGGGAGCCACAAGCCCGCCGATGGCAAACACCGTGACCATGACCGGGCCCACCGGCAGGCCCAGCGCAAGCAGTACCAGCACCATGCCCCAGCCGTCGGCTGGCAGGAACAGCAGGGCTGAAAGCCCGGCCATGGCCGCCGCGCCGGTCACCCAGCGGGCAGTTACGCGGAATCCGGCCGGCCAGTAGGCCACCGAGATCGCGGCCGCGGCCGAGCTGATTCCCATGACGGCGTACAGGAGTCCGGCCGCCTCCGACGTTGCGAAACCGGCGGCAAACGCGCTCAAGGCTGCCTGTGTGGAGCCGAAAAACGTGCCCATGCAGACCATGGCCAGGACCGGCAGTGCCACGCGGGCCAGGCCGGCAAAGCGGCTGCCGGCCCGGGCTTCGGCATTATTTCCGGCGGCATTTCCCCTGACTGCGCGGCTGCCGGCGCGGGTGCCGGCGGCAGCCCGCCGTGGAACAGCGGCGTGGGTACGGTGGACGGCGAAGGCGGGAACGAGTGTGAGGGTGAGCGCGGCGGCCAGGGCGAGCGGCAGCCACGGGGCGACCAAGCTTGCCAGCACGCCCACAAGGGCCGGACCGAGCACGAAGGTCAGTTCGTCGGCCGTGCTCTCATAGGACAGCGCGACATCCAGATCGGTGCTGTCCCCGGCCCGCCGACTTTCGGCTGTGAGCGCCATCCACCGGACGCGGGCCAGCGGGCCAACCTGGGGGCAGCTGAGGCCGGCCGCCAGAGCGGCCGCGATGACGCCCCAGGCGGCGCCGACGTCGTGCACGCCGGGAATCAGATACGCGGTGGCAATGACGGCAAGTACGGCCACGACGTTCAGGACGGCCGAGATCAGCAGTACCGGGCGCTGGCCGAGCCGGTCGGCCAGCCAGCCGAGGATCGGCGCACCGACGGCCGAGCCGATACCGACGGCGCCGGCAGCGGCCCCGCCTACGGCGTAGGAGCCGGTGACAGACGTAGCAAGGGTGAGGGTTCCCAGGGTCAGCATCGCGAGGGGCAGGCGGGCAAAGAGGCCCACTGGCAGGAATCCCCTGCCCGCCAGCGCCGGCAGGCGCGCGAAACGGCCACCGAACTGCGGGACGGGCGCCGGAGTGTTGGCGGACGGGGTAATGGGACGGGGGTCGGCGGGTGGTTGGGGCGCCGTTGAAGTGCTCATGTATGCGGGCTCGTTCAGTCGTGCGCATCGTCCCTCCTCCCGATGCGCTGAACCCGGTAACAGTCCCATGGTACTGGACCCCGCCCGCCGCGGGGCGGGCATCACCTGGTTCAGACCGTTACGAGCGCATCAACGATGTGCACCGTGGAGCCGTTGCGCTGCTTCACCACCTGAAGCTGGCTGCCGATGCGCTGCTTCATCTCCCCCACGTGGCTCACGAGGCCGACCACGCGGCCCCCGTCGCGGAGGCCCTCCAGTGCATCCATGACCTGCTCCAGTGCCTGCTCGTCGAGGCTGCCGAAGCCCTCGTCGACGAACAGCGTTTCAATGTCGACACCGCCGGCTTCCTGCTGCACCACGTCCGCGAGGCCAAGGGCCAGCGACAGTGAGGCCATGAACGATTCCCCGCCGGAGAGTGTCGAGGTGTCGCGGCGGCGGCCGGTCCATTCGTCCACGACTTCCAGCCCGAGCCCGGACTTGGCGTTCCGGGCTGCCCGCGCGTCCGAGTGCTGCAGGGTGTAGCGGCCGTCGCTCATGGCGACGAGCCTTTCCGACGCGGCAATGGCGACCTGTTCGAGCCGCGCCGCCAGGACGTACGCGTTAAGGCTCATTCGGTAGCTGTTGTCGCCGGAGCCGCGGGCCGCTTCGGCGAGGCCTTTCAGGAGTTCGGCGCGTTCCCGCGGCTCCCGGCCGGATTCAGCGAGTTCCCCGTACTCCGTACGGAGGCGTCCCAGCGTCTGGGCGGCCTGCCGCGCCATACCCGCCGCCAATGCGATGTCCTTTGCTGCCTCGGCGGCCTGTTCGGCTTCGGTGCGCAGCAGGTCCAGGTCCGCGGGGGTGGTCGTGGAGCCGCTTTCGTCTTCCCTGGCGCTGCGTTCCTTGGCTGCGACAACGAGCTCTTCGCTGGCGAACAGTTCCTCCAGCCGCACCTCCTCGTCGCGCCCGGCCTGGACGGCAGACTCCAGCCTCGCCGCTTCCGTCCCCGGCAGCAGCGCCTGGCGGGCCTCGGCGGCGGACGCGAATCCGGCCTCGGGAAGAGCGCGGTCCAGCCCGGTCCGTGCCTCTGCCAGCCGGGCGGCAGCCTGGTCCAGCTGCGACCGGGCAGCGTCTGCCTGTTCGAGAATGTCGACAAGCTGGGCGACGGCGTCGCTGCGGAAAGCGAGGCTGGCGTGGCCGGCACGAAGCGTTTCGAGCGACGATTCCAAGGCGTTGGACTGCCCCTCGATCTCGGTCAGGGCGGATTCTGTTTGCGCCAACTGCGACAGCAGGTCCACTCGCAGCTGCTCCGTGGCCTCGATGCGCTCAGCCAGTTCCTCCTGCCGGCTCCTGCTCGCTGCCAGTTCTGCTACGGCCGCAGCCGCCTCGGCAGCAGCTTCCCGGGCGGACTGGGCGGCTTCCGCCGCTTCGGCGGGATCGGTGTCGCCGTCCTGGCCGGCGAGAACGGCGACTAGCTGCCTGGCCTCGGAAAGCTCCGCTTCCAGTGCAGCCAGCGCCCTTTCGGCCGCCTCGCTGCGCTCCTTGGCCCGTTCCTCTTTCTCGGCAAGCCCCAGGACGGAGTCCCCGGCGGGAACCGGCTCGGGGTGCTCCGGGCTGCCGCAGACGGGGCAGGGCGCCCCGTGTTCCAGGCGCGAAGCCAATTCGGCCGCCGCATTGGCAAGGCGTTCTTCCCGGACGTCCAGCCATTGCCGGCGCAGTTCCTGGTGGTGTTCCCGGCCTTTGAGGTGCCGCTCGGTGACCGCAGCGCATGCGGCCGCAGCAATGCCGTAGCGCCGGACAACATCCACCAGCTCGTCGGCGGCTGCGGCTTCCTTGGTCCGCAGCACGGATTCCCCTGCCAGCTGTTCCAGCGGCTCCAGCGCTGCGCGCAGAGCCTCCATCTCGGTGCGGAGGGAAAGCAGCCTGACGGCCTGGTCATCTCCGGAACGGGTAAGTTCCTGCCGCCGCTGCCCAAGCCCGGCGGCCCGTGCGTGCAGGCCACCCAACCGGTCCTCATCGGCAAGGCGTTCACCGATCACAGCGGCCAGCGAGCGCAGCCGCGAAAGCTCTGCGGCGACGTCGACGGCGGCGTGTTGTGCGTGGGCGCTGTGTTCAATCACAGTGCCGTGTTCCGCGGTGCCGTGTTCCGCAGTGCCGTGTTCCGCGGTGCGGTGTTCCACAACTGGCAGTTCCATAACTGGCAGTTCCGAGCTTGAGCTCACTGCCTCCCGCACGCCCGCAAAGGCGAGGTCCGCAGCTCTTTCCGCCCGTACAAGCAAAGATTCGGCGGCGGTCACGGCCTTCAGCTGGCCGCCCAGGAGCTCGGCCTTCCGGTGCAGGTCAAGCGCGGCTCCCGCGCTGGCCAGTCCAGGCGCGGCGGCCTCTGCATCTGCCCTCCGGCGCAGGGCAGCAGCAAGCTTCAGGCGCCTTTCCTCCCTTGCCAGCTCCGCTTCGAGCCGCTCCGTGCACCCGCGGCGCTGCACCTCGGCGGATGCCGCATCCTCGGCCAGGGCAGAGGCACGCTCGGAGGCGGCAGACTCCAGCCATGACAGCAGTTCGGGACCGTCGGCGGGTTCCGGCGCCGCGTCGGGGTCGACTTCGAGGGCCGTGGCCTCCGCCCTGGCCCTCGCCACCAGCAGGGCCAGCCTGCCCTCAAGATCGGCTACTTCACTGACAGCCCCGGCGGCCTGTAACGCAAGCTGCCGTTCCACTGCCTCGAACCGTTCGGTTCCGAAGAGCTTCTGCAGCAAGTCGAGGCGGTCCGAAGCCTTGGACCGGAGGAACGCGGCGAAGTCCCCCTGGGGGAGCAGAACCACGCGGGTGAACTGCTCCCGGTCCATGCCGAGGAGCGCGGTGATCTCCGCCCCGGCTTCGTCGTTCCGGCCGGACTTTTCTACCCACGCACCTGCCACCCGTTCACGCAGCAGCGTTTTGGCCTGCTGCGTGGTGAACCCGTTCCGTCCGCGGGTGCTGGGCTTGTCCCAGGCCGGCGAGCGGGAAACCTCAAAACGCCTGCCGCGGGCCGTGAATTCGCAGGTCACGCGGGGTTCGGCAGCCGAGTCGGCATGGTCGCTGCGCAGTCTCTTTCCGTCCTGCCGCGCGCCCGGCACGGACCCGTAGAGGGCATAGCAGAGGGCATCCAGCACGCTGGTCTTGCCAGCGCCGGTGGGGCCATTAAGCAGGAACAGCCCGTGGGCGCTCAGCCGGTCGAAATCGATTTCCTCGGTTCCGGCGAACGGCCCGAACGCGGAGATTTCCAGACGATGGATCCTCACAGTGATGCCTCCTGCAGACGCACGTTCTCCAAAGCTTCGGTGAGGGCGGCCTGTTCCGCCGTGTCCGGCTCCCGGCCGCGGACGTGTTCCAGGAACCCGCAGCAGACGGCGAGGTCATCCTCCGCCTCCGCCAGCCGGCTGCTGTAGCTCGCCTGCGAGGCGGCGGGTGCCCCCTCCGGCTCGAAACCGAGGACGAGCGTATCCGGGAACCTGGCACGCAGCCGCTCCATGGCCTGCGCCGGCCGCTGGGCGTCCGTCAGGGTCACCTGGCAGTAGGCTTGCTCGGCCCAGGCGTGCTCCGAGGACTCCAGCAGCCCGTCGAGTGTCCCCCGGAGGACGGCAAGTTTCCGCGGCGCGTCCCAGAGGATCTCCACCACGGCCGTGACCCCGGACCCGTCAACGTCAACGAGCCAGCCGCCCTTCTGGTGCTTTGCTTCGGAGAACGAGTAGGCCAACGGCGAGCCCGAATACCGCACCTCGGTGGACAGGGACTGCCGGCCGTGCAGATGGCCAAGTGCTGTGTAGCTGAAGCCGTCAAACAGGTCCAGCGGCACGGCACCCACTCCCCCGATGCTGAGATCGCGTTCGCTGTCTGAGCTGATGCCCCCGCTGGCGAAGGTGTGTGCAAGCACAACGGAATGGACCGTCCGGGATTCGCTGCGCGTGGCGACGTCGGCCCTGACGCGTTCCGTGGCGGCACGGGTGACTTCGAAGTGACTGGCGGTGTCCACTCCGAGCTGTTCGGCGACCAGCCGGGGTTCGAGCCAAGGGATGCCATAGATGGCCAGTACCGGGTCGGTCCCCGTGCCGCCGAGAGGAAGCAGGACGGGGACGTCCAGATCCTGCAGGCGGGTCCGCAGGTGAACACCGCCCTTCTCCAGAAGCCGGGAGGCGAAGCCGAGCCGGATGGCGGAGTCATGGTTTCCGCTGGTCAGCACCACCTGTGCGCCTGCCCCGGTCAGCCGGACCAGCGCATCGTCCAGGAGGTCGACCACATCGACGCCGGGCAGTGCCCTGTCGTAGACGTCGCCGGCGATCAGCACGACGTCGACGGAGAGTTCCCTGACCCGGGCTACCAGTTGATCGACAAAGGCGCGCTGGGCGTCCAGCATGCCGACGCCGTGGAAGGACCGGCCCAGGTGCCAGTCGGAAGTGTGCAATAACCGCATATTCATAAGCTAGACGCGGGTACCGACAAAATAGCCGACCCCGCGCCTCGGCGCGTCAGGACTCCTTGCTGCGCGGCCCGTCGAAGAAGTCGCGCGCATCGTCGCCGCCTGCACCAGGCGCTGCGGACGCGGGCTTTTCGGCTGCTTCTCGGCCCGAGGTGCCGTCGAAGTCGCCCTCAGGGTCAGACGCGGAATCCGCGGCGTCGTCGGCGTGGCCCGCGGCGTCGTCGGCGTGGTCCGCGAGGGCGGCACCGCGGCCCTGGGCGTCGGCGAACCCACGAAAAACAAGTCCTGCGATGCCGGCACCGACGATCGGGGCCACCCAGAACAGCCAGAGCTGCTCCAGCGCCCAGCTGCTGCTGAAGAGCGCCGAGGCGGTGGCCCGGGCCGGGTTGAAGGGCGCGTTGCCAAGGGCCTGGCCCAGCTGCAGCAGCACCGCAAATGCCAGCCCGACGGCGAAGGGCGCGGCGGCCGCATGGTTGTTGCGGCGGGCCGTCATGCCAAGGAACACGGCGACCAGGAGGGCTGCTCCCAGCACCTCCACGAGCAGCACACCGGCCATCGACGTTTGGATCACGGAGTGCTCGCCGAAGCCGGCGGTGACAGTGTCGAAGGCCGTACGCGCGTCCTGGATGTTGGGCACCGTGCGGAGGATGCCGAACAAGGCGAGCGCGCCTGCCGCTGCGCCGACCAGCTGCGCGCCGACGTAGGCAGCCGCGGCGGCGATGCCGATCCTGCCGGCGACGAGGTTGCCCAGGGTGATGGCCGGGTTGAAGTGCCCGCCAGAGATGTATGCGAAGGCCAGCATCGCCGCCGTCACGGCCAGGCCTCCGGCGAGTGCTCCAGGGAGCGGATTGGACTGCGGCAGGGTGAAGAGCGGCACGCCCAGCCCGGCGACCACCAGAAAGAGTGTTCCGAACGCCTCCGCTCCGAGCCTGGACAGGAGTCCGGGCTCGAATCCGTTGCTTCCGGCGGAATGCCGGTCATCGGTCGGGGGGACGGACACAGGGGTGCTCATGGGAGAATCCTTTGGTTTCTGTCAGCGGGGAATGCGCTCGCTTCGGGAGCCGGCCCCAGCAGTCTGGCAGCAAAGTCTGGACGGTTGCTGAATCCGAGCTTATCGCCCGGCGGCCGGGCCCCCGGCATTGCGAGTGCGACATCACAGCCCAGTCGGGGGCGCAGCGGTCGACACCACAGCATCCGGAAGGCCTGAGCCGGGACAGCGCCGGCGGGAAGGTAAATTTGCCTGCATGAGCACTGTTCCCGGCACCGTTCCCTCCCCCGACTCCCGCATCCATGGCTGCCTGCTCGGCGGCGCCCTGGGCGACTCGCTCGGCTACGCCGTCGAGTTCGATTCCATATCCGAGATCCGGCGCCGTTTCGGCGCCGCCGGGCTCCGGGATTTTTCCGCGCTCGACGGCGGAGCCCACTTCTCGGACGATACCCAGATGACGCTGTACACGGTCGACGGGATAGTCGAGGCCCTGGAATGGGCCAACTCGGGTGTCGGCGCCGACGCCAACGCCTGCGTGTGGCTTGCGTACCTGCGCTGGCTGGACACGCAGGGCGTGCCAGTGCCCGAATCCGCGCCGCGGCCGCAGCCCCGCTGGATTGACGCCCAGGAAGTGCTGCGGCACCGGCGGGCGCCCGGCAACGCCTGCCTGAGCGGGCTGGCCACCGGCGAAATGGGAACGGCCGCCCGTCCGGTCAATCCCGAATCGAAGGGCTGCGGAACCGTGATGCGTTCTGCCCCCTTCGGGCTGGTTCCGCACATTCCCGCGGACTCCGTGTACAAGTTGAGCGCCGACGCGGCGTCGCTCACGCACGGTCATCCCTCCGCGCGGCAGAGCGCGGGCGCTTTCAGCCTGCTCATCTACTCCCTGGTGCAGGGCAGCGGCCTGGCCGAGGCAGCGCAGGCCGCACTTGAGCGTGTGCTGGGCGATAACGAGGCGGCGCCCGAGCTCCGTGAGCGGCTGGGTGACGCGGTCCGGCTCGCCGGTGAGGCCGTCCAGGCCGGCGCCTCGGTACTCAGCCCGGAGGACCTGGTCCGTGAACTGGGTGAGGGCTGGGTGGCGGAGGAGGCTCTCGCCGTCGGCCTGTACGCGGTCCTGGCCACGGCTCCCCGGACACAGGGAGAAAGCGCAGAGGGAGATCGCGCGCCCGATCCCGTGGAGCATTTCAAGGCAGCGATCGCCGTGGCCATCAACCACAGCGGCGACAGCGATTCCACTGGCTCCATCGCGGGAAACATCCTCGGTGCGTACTACGGCACGGACTGCCTGCCTGCGGACTGGCTTGCGGCGCTCGAGGCCCCCGAGGTGATCCGCGGGATGGCCGGGCAGCTGGTTGGCGTCACGTCTGGCTGAGCGAAAACGTTGTTGCACGCCTCGCAGACATCCTCGGGGATTAAGCCCTTGCGCTGCAGCAGGCCGAAGATGGCACAGCCAAGGCAGAACCCGGCGAAGGCCTCCAGCGAGGCGGCAACAATCAGCACGGCCAGCAAGATCCACGCGGCAGGCGCGAGGCCGGCGGCCAGCAGGACGGCGGCAGCCGTGGACATCGCAGCGCCAATGAGCTGGGCGAAGCGCTTGGGCGGACCGGGCACCAGCTTGGCCCGTCCGAGCCGCGGGGCGAGGACCCGGACCGAAAGCAGGGCGAGCGGGGAAATCCTCGGGCCGAACAGCACGCGCAGCCAAAAGCCGGCGGCAATGACGGCCAGGCCCCAGCCGAAGCCGGTGAGCAGCGTCGCGGCCGCCAGCAGGACCACCAGCCCGGCGGTGATGCGCGCGGCGTACTCGTTGACCGGGTTGGGAAAGGCGAAGACGGAGCCCGGCCCGTCCTGACTGCGCGGTTTGCCCGGTTTACCTGGAACGCTTAGTTTGCCCATGGGGCAAGGCTAGGGAGCGGCGGCGGCGCCGGGAAGCTTTATTGCGCCATGTGTACTCTGCGCCCCCATGCCTTTCGGGACGCTTCCTCAGATCATGTCGGTTCTCCCGCGATCCTTCCTCAGGTCCTGTCGCCTTTCTGACGACGCTCCCTGAGATCCTGTCGCTCTTGGTGCGACCCTTCCTCACTTGAAGCCGGGCCTGGGCCATGTCGGGTTGCCCGTGTGTTCCGCCGAGATGAGGACGCGTTTGAAGAATGCCTTCAAGATGTGAGGGAGCGTTTGAAGAAAGCCTGCAAGAGGTGAGGACACGTCGGAAGAAACCCGACGGGATGTGAGGGAGCGTTTGGGGAAACCCGCGAGAGGTGAGGAAGGGTCAGTGGGCGGCGCGAGTAGCTTTATTGCGCCATGTATTCAGAGGCGCCGTGTACGGGCGCGCCGCCCACCATCTGCAGGAACTCCCCTTCGGAGATCACCTCGATGGCCTGGCCGCGGTCGTGCAGCTCCAGCACCCGTTTGGCTTTCCCGGTGAGCCGGCCGGAGCGCAGGTCGCCGGCCACGAAGCCGTCGCCCACCACGAGGACGCTGGTCCGTGCCGTGACCCGGCTTTCCGGGCGCGCCCCCAGTTCCGCGGACCGGGTCTTCGCCTCGGGCCGCGGCATCCCGAGCTGGCCGGTGAACACGACGGTCTGGCCGAACAGCGGGTTCCCGGGTTCGGCGTCGGGATTGGGCTCGGGATTCGGCCCTTCCTCGGGCCACCCGCTGCGGAACGGCCGGACCACCCGGTCAGCACCGCCGCCCGCGGCGGCGAGGGCTGAGACGGTCGCATTGGAAAGCTCACCGCTGGACGGATCGAACGCTGCCTGTTGCGGTATGGACAGCCCAAGCGAAAGGTAGAGCTCGGCGATACTGTTGGCCCGGTTGCGCCCCGCGATGTCGATGAGGATGCCGGCGCACGCCCGGGCGTCCTCGGCGGCATCGTGGTGGTTCACGAGCGGCACGCCCGCTTCCTCGGCGGCAAAGGGCAGGGAATTCGAAACCAGGGAGTAACAGCGCCGGGAGAGCATCACGGTGCACACATAGTCGTAGGCGGGGCCGGGAAGCCCCGAGACTTCCAGCCCGGAGCGGATCACGCCGAGGTCGAAGGCTGCGTTGTGGGCCGCGAGGATGTCACCGCCGATGAATGCGCCGATCTCCGGGAACAGCTCCCCAAAGCGGGGCCGGCCGGCCACCTGCTCCGGCCTGATGCCGTGGACGCGGACGTTGTGGTAGTCGAACGAGTCGTGGTTTTCCGGCGGCCGCATGAGCCACGAGGCTTCCTCGACGATGACGCCGCTGCGGACCTTGGTGAGGCCAACGGCGCACGGCGAACCGCGGAAGCCATTGGCGGTCTCGAAGTCGATCGCCGTAAAGTCCAAACCCACGGGGACAACTGTAGCCCGGCAGGGGCGCTGAGCCCGTCAAGTACCCTTGAAACGTGAACTTTAATGCATTGAGCGACTTTGCCGTGCCCGCGCTGGGTGGCGCCGGCCCCGTCCAGCCGCATCTGGCATCATTCCTGCCCGATTGGCTCAACCCCCAGATATTCCTCGCCGACCCGGCCCTTGCCCCGTGGGTTGTTCTGCTGGTGTGCGGGATCATCTTCGCCGAAACCGGGCTGCTGATCGGGTTCTTCCTGCCCGGCGATTCCATGCTGTTCACCGCGGGCCTGCTCGTGGCGACGGACACGATCAAATTCAATATCTGGCTCTTCGCCGCGCTGATCATCGTGTCCGCCATCATCGGCAACCAGACGGGCTATCTCATCGGGTCCAAGGCGGGCCCCGCCATCTTCAACAAGCCGGACTCCAGGCTTTTCAAGCATGAGAACGTTGACAGTGCCCACAAGTTCTTCGAAAAGCACGGCGGCAAGGCCCTGATCCTGGCGCGCTTTGTGCCCATCATCCGTACCTTCGTCCCCGTCATCGTCGGCGTTGCCCAGATGGACAAGCGCAAGTTCTTCCTCTTCAACGTCATCGGCGCCCTCCTCTGGGGCGGCGGCGTGACGCTTCTCGGCTACGTGCTGGGCGACAAGATCCCGTGGGTGCGGGAAAACCTGGACATCATCTTCATCGTGATCGTCCTGCTCTCGGTGATTCCTGTCGGCATTGAAGTTCTGCGCGGCATGACCGCCAAGCGCGAGGCCGCTGCCTTTGGGACGGACCCGGTGGAGGAGTTCATCGAGGAGCACGAGCCTGAGGCCGAGCGCAAGACCAACCTCGACTGACCTCCCGGAAACAGCTAAGGCACCTCACTCACGTGAGGTGCCTTAGCTGTTTGTGCTGTCAGCGTTTTACCGCAGGGCCTCGACGATCGAGGGAAGCAGTGCCCGGAACGCCAGGCCCCGGTGGCTGATGGCGTTTTTCTCCTCCGGGCTGAGCTCGGCGCAGCTCCGGTCCAGGCCCGCGGGTTCCAGGACGGGGTCATAGCCGAACCCGCCTTCGCCGCGCGGCTCACGCAGCAGCGTGCCGGCCAGCTGCCCGTACTCCACCACTTCGCGGGCCCCGTCCACGGAGGCCGACGCCGGCACGGCGAGCGCCGCGGCGCACACGAAGGCGGCCCCGCGGTGGCCGTCCGGCACGTCCGCCAGCTGGGCCAGCAGCAGGTGCAGGTTGGCGTCGTCGTCACCGTGCCGGCCGGCCCAGCGCGCGGAGAAGATCCCCGGCGCGCCGCCCAGGACATCCACGGACAGCCCGGAGTCGTCGGCGAGGGCCACCAGTCCCGTCGCTTCGGCCACCGCCCGCGCCTTCAGCAGCGAGTTTTCCGCAAAGGTCACCCCGGTTTCCGCGACGTCGGGGGCTCCGACGGCGGCCGCGTCCACCACCTGCGTGTCGACGTCGAGCCCCGGGATCTGCCCGCGCAGCAACTCACGCAGCTCCCGCAGTTTCCCGGCGTTGCGCGTGGCCAGCACCAGCCGGGGTGCCGCTTCAGGTTCGGGCACGCCGCTGACGGCGCTGTCGCTGCTCACGGAGCTTCGGCCAGGGTCTCGCGCTGGATCGCGGCCAGCTGTTCCGTCCCCAGCAGTGCCAGGTCCAGCAGCTTGTTGAGCTCGTCGCGGTCGAAGGGGGCGCCCTCGGCCGTGCCCTGGACCTCCACGAACTTGCCGGAGCCGGTCACCACGACGTTCATGTCGGTTTCGGCCCGCACATCCTCGATGTACGGCAGGTCCAGCATCGGAATACCGTCGATGATCCCCACGGACACGGCGGCGATGGTGTCCACCAGCGGCTGGGCGTTACGGGCGATCATCTTGTTCTCGCGGGCAAAGCGGATGGCCTCGGCGAGCGCCACGTAGGCGCCGGTGATGGCCGCCGTCCGGGTTCCGCCGTCGGCCTGCAGGACATCACAGTCCAGCACGATGGTGTTCTCCCCCAAAGCCTTGGTGTCGATGATCGACCGCAGCGAGCGCCCGATCAGGCGGGAGATCTCGTGGGTGCGGCCGCCGATCTTGCCCTTGACGGACTCGCGGTCCGAGCGGGTGTTCGTGGCACGCGGGAGCATGGCGTATTCGGCGGTCACCCAGCCGCGGCCTTCGCCCTTGAGCCAGCGCGGAACACCTTCGGTGAGGGAAGCGGTGCACAGGACCCGGGTGTTGCCGAACTCGATGAGGGCCGATCCCTCGGCCTGCTTGGACCAGCCGCGGGTGATGCTGATGGGCCGGAGCTGGTCCGGGGTGCGGCCGTCGGCACGGATGACGGGGGCAGTGGTTGCTTCGGAAGTCATGCCTTTAGCTTATCGAGGCTGCAGGCGCGACGGTGCCACGTTTACGGTGCCACAGCAGGGAACCCGGCGTCAGACGGTGTAGTGCACGCCCGCCACGGCCACGGCCACGTCACCGGCGAAGGCGGGACGTGCCTCGGCCATGACCTTGGTCTGCGACGTCCACACCGGAATGTGGGTCAGGAGAAGGCGGCGGGCGCCGGCGGCGGTGGCTGCCTCGGCGGCCCGTTTGCCGGTCAAGTGGACGTCCTTGATGCCGTCGTCGCGGCCCTCCTCGAAGGCCGCTTCGCAGAGGAAGAGGTCGGCGTCCTTGGCCGCCTCCTCCAGCCCGCGGCACGAGTCGGTATCGCCTGAATAGGTCAGCACGCGGGTCACGGCATTCCCGGCGGCGTCCGGTTCGGTCACCTCCACGCGCAGCGCGTAGGCCTCCTCGACCGGGTGGTTCACGGCGAAGGGCGTGACAGTGAAGGGGCCGACGGTGACGGACTGGCGCTCGGTCCAGTTCGTGAAGTCGAACTCCTCGTGCATCCCCGGATCCAGGTCCAGCCCGTAGGCAGTTGCCATCCTGTCGGCGGTGGCGGCGGGGCCCCAGACGGGGATCCTGCCCCGGTCCCAGCCGCCGGGCTTCCAACGGACCGCCACGTGCAGGCCGCAGAGGTCCATGCAGTGGTCGGGGTGCAGGTGGGTGAGGAAAATCGCGTCGATGTCCTCGAGGTCCGTGTACCGCTGGATGGCGCCCAGGGCCCCGCTGCCGAGGTCCATGACCACTTTCCACACCCGTCCGCCGTCGTTGGCAGTCAGCAGGTAGCAGGACGCGGGCGATCCGGGGCCGGGAAATGAGCCCGTGCAGCCGACGATGGTGAGCTTCACTGGAACGACCCCCCGGTGGCTGCCCCGCTGCCGGCGGCCTGCCCGACGAAGTTGGAGATGCGCGGGCGGGCGGCCGCGTTCCGCGCGGCTGCGATCATTTCGGGGGTGATCCGGGCCAGGCTGCCCGTGGGGTACTGTGCCGCGACATGGTCCACGTGCTTGACGCTAAGCACCTCCGGCCCCAGGAACCTGCGGGCCAAGGCTTCGAACTGGCCCGGATCGCCGGTGGCGATGAAGCTGTGCTCCGGCGGCGCCGGGTCCGTCCGTTCGAGGCCGTTGCTGGCCAGCGCCCGGTAGACGTCCTTGGCGGTTTCCTCGGCACTGGAGACCAGCGTGACGTCCTCGCCCATGACGTAGGAGATCACGCCGGTCAGGAGCGGATAGTGCGTGCAGCCCAGCACCACGGTGTCCACACCGGCGGCTTTCAGCGGCTCAAGGTACTCGCGGGCGACGTCGAGAAGTTCCGGCCCCGTGGTGATGCCGGCCTCCACGTACGGCACGAATGCCGGGCAGGCCACGGAGGTGATCGCCAGGTCAGGCGCCGCGGCGAAGGTGTCCTCGTAGGCCCGGGAGCCCACAGTGGCGGAGGTGCCGATCACGCCGACGCGGCCGCTGCGGGTGGCTGCGACGGCGCGGCGCACGGCCGGCTGGATCACCTCAATGACGGGAATTCCGTAACGCGCCGTGTACCGCTCACGGGCGTCCCGCAGCACCGCGGCCGACGCCGAGTTGCAGGCGATGGTGAGCAGCTTGACGCCGGAGTCCACGAGTTCGTCCATGACGCCGAGGGCGTTGGCGCGCACCTCTGCGATGGGCAGCGGCCCGTACGGGCCGTGGGCGGTATCGCCGACGTAGAGGATGGATTCATTCGGCAGCTGGTCGATGATTGACCGCGCCACCGTGAGGCCGCCGACACCGGAGTCGAAGACGCCGATCGGCAGCGATCCCACATTTACGCCGTCGGCCGTTGCGGACTCCGCTGCAGCTCCCGCTGCCGGATCCATGCTCGATGCTGAAGTCATGATTATTTGAGGATAGGTCTTCCCGTGAGGTGCGGCCATCACTTGTGGCGGGCGACTCGTGTCGAATTTGTCACATCCGGAGGCCGAAGCGGCTCATCGCCGAAGCCGCCCAGTGGCGGAAAAGTTCACCGCCGGAACGGCTCAGGGCCGCGTGTCCAGTGACTGCAGCATCGCCTGCACGAGGGATTCCTGCAGCCACGTGGTGAAGTTGTAAACCAGGGCGAGGTAGCTTTCCACGTCCTCGGCCTGGGACCAGTCCTGCATCTGGTGGACGTGGTCCGCGTCCGCCTCGTCACGGATGTCGAGCCGTTCCGCGAGCACCAGCCGCACGTCATTGAGCGCGGTGGACCAGTGGCGGGCATCAGCCGGTGTCAGGACGAGCTCGTCCTTATCCAGGCCCAGCGCGGCGGCGCGCAGCGCGCCGATCTTGCTTTCCCTCAGTGAGCGTTCGGTGAGCTGGCGGAACTCAAGCGAGGCCGCGGCGTCGTCCTTCACTGCGTTGGGCAGCAGCCGGCGGAGGGCGCGGTCCGACGGTTCCCGGACCTCCATGTCCAGTCCGATCATGGCGGCGAGCGGATCCTCGGAGCCGCGGTCCGCAGGCTCCAGCATGGAGATGACATCGGCGAAGAGGCTGCGGAGCAGTTCCCTCTCGGCCGGTTCCAGAAAGCCGGAGATGCCTTTGAGTCCGTATTTGAAAGCCTTAGCCACGTTTTCCCTTGCCCTTGCCCGGGCCGCGTTTGCCGCCCCCGCTGTCTCCGCCGGTAGCCTTCTCCACGGTGGCCCACAGGCCGAACCCGTGCATCGCCACCGCGTGCTGCTCCACCTGTTCCTTGCTGCCGTGGGCAACGATGGAGCGGCCCTTCCTGTGGACCTCAAGCATCAGCTTGTTGGCTTTGGTTTCCGAGTAGCCGAAATAGCTCTGGAACACGTAGCTGACGTAGCTCATGAGATTGACGGGGTCATTCCAGATGACAAGGTTCCAAGGGACGTCCGGGGCGGTCAGCGCGTCGGTGGACACCGCCGTTCCGGTCTGGGTGCTCTCCTGGGTGTCAGGGCCGAGCGCAACACTTAAGGTCATCTGTCCATTCTATGGCGGTGCTGGGCCCACGCCGGCGAGGGCCCCACGGCGAAGCGAAGCGAGACGTGGGAGCCGGTGGGTGGGCCCACGCCGGCGAGGGCCCCGCGGCGAAGCGAAGCGAGACGTGGGAGCCGGTGGGGACTAGAGTGATTTTTGTGAGTAACTCCGCCGGCTGGGAGCAGCCCCGCACGTCCCTGTTCACCGACCATTACGAGCTGACCATGCTGCAGGGGGCCCTCCATTCCGGCGCCGCGCACCGCAAGGCAGTGTTCGAGGCGTTCGCGCGCCGGCTCCCGGACGGGCGCCGCTACGGGATTGTCGGCGGGACGGGCAGGCTGCTCGAAGGCATCATGGCGTTCCGGTTCGGCGACGCGGAACTCGAATTCCTGGCACGCACCGGCGTGGTTAACAAGGAGACGCTCGACTACCTGGCTGACTTCCGCTTCACCGGCGACATCTGGGGATACGCCGAAGGCGAGGCGTACTTCCCCAACTCCCCCATCCTGATCGTCGAATCAACGTTCGCCGAGGCATGCATCCTGGAGACCTACATCCTGTCCGTCCTCAACCACGACAGCGCCATCGCCTCGGCGGCCTCGCGCATGGTGATGGCGGCCGGCCAGCGGCCCTGCATCGAGATGGGGTCCCGGCGGACCCAGGAGGAATCAGCCACGGCTGCCGCCCGTGCCGCCGTCATCGCCGGATTCGACAGCACCTCAAACCTCGAGGCCGGGCTCCGGTACGGGCTCAAGACGGTGGGCACCGCCGCCCACTCCTTCACGCTGCTCCACGACACCGAGCGGGACGCCTTTGAGGCGCAGATCGCCTCCCTGGGGGCCGGCACCTCACTGCTGGTGGACACGTACGACGTCGAGACCGCCGTCCGTACGGCCGTTGACATCGCCGGGGACAAGTTGGGCGCCGTGCGGCTGGACTCCGGCGACCTGGTGGAGCAGGCGCAGTGGGTCCGGCAACTGCTGGATGACCTGGGCAACGAACGCACCCGCATCACGGTGACCTCGGACCTGGACGAATACGCCATTGCGGCCCTGCAGTCCGCCCCCGTCGACTCCTACGGGGTGGGCACGTCCCTCGTGACGGGCTCCGGGGCACCCACCGCCAGCATGGTTTACAAGCTGGTCAGCCGGACCAACGACGCCGGGGAGTTCGTTTCGGTGGCCAAGGCCGCCAAGAACAAGACGAGCAAGGGCGGGCGCAAGTACGCCCTCCGCCGGCTCAACGACAACGGCACGGCCACGCAGGAGCTCATCGGGGTGGGCCACCGGCCGGCGGACGACGGCAATGACCGGGCGCTGCTGCAGCAGTTCATCAAGAACGGCGAGCTCCTGCCCGGCTGGACCGGCCACGAAGGCGTCCTGCGCGCCCGGCAGCGCCACGCCGATTCCATGGCCGAACTGCCCTCGGTAGTCCACCGTCTGCACCGCGGCGAGCCGGCCATCCCCACGCTCTATGAGGACAACTGATGGGAACTGAGGAGAACTGATGGCACGGGCACTCATCATCGTCGACGTCCAGAACGATTTCTGCGAGGGCGGCGCGCTGCCGGTGGAGGGCGGGGCCGCCGTGGCCGGGGCCATCAGCGAGTACGTCGAGAACCACCACGGCCAGTTCGACCACATCGTGGCCACGCAGGACTGGCACATCGATCCGGGCACACATTTCTCGGAAGCCCCGGACTTCAAGGACACCTGGCCGCCGCACTGCGTGGCCGGGAGCCCGGGTGCTGAGCTGCACCCGGAACTGGACACCGAACACATCCAGGCCTACTTCCACAAGGGCCTGTACACCGCGGCCTATTCCGGGTTCGAAGGCCTGCTTGCGCCGGAGGACGCCGTCCCCACCGGCGAGCGGCAGCCCGGCTCCCTGCCGGGTGCTGCCGACCCCGGTTACGCTCCTGAAGAAGACGCGATCGGCCTCGACGACTGGCTCCAGAGCCACGACGTGGAGGACGTCGTGGTGGTGGGCCTCGCCACCGACCACTGCGTCATGGCGACGTCACTGGATGCCGTCCAGGCTGGCTACGCCGTCACCGTGATCAAACGGCTGACGGCGGGTATCGCCGGTGACCTCGACGACACCTACGCCGAAATGGAGCTGGGCGGCGTGGACCTCGAGTAGGTTCGCGCCTGGTTCCCGCCTGCCTACGTCGTGCGGCGTTAAGTCCTGCCGATGAACCAGTCCTGGAGCTTCTTCAGCCTGGACTGGAGCTGCTCCTCGTTGGCCTGTGCCACCGGAGGGCCGCCGCAGACGGTCCGCAGCTTCGTGTGCACCACGCCGTGCGGGGTGCCCGTCCGTGCGGACCAGGCCGCCACGTTCTTGGCCAGCTCGTTCCGCAGGTCCATCAGCATCCGGTGGTCGGGTACCGCGGGGGCGGCGGGCGCTGCCGCAGGGCCCTGGCGTTTCTTGCGGCCCTGCTGCTCGTGCTGGCGCTGGCGCAACAGCATGCCCACCTGCTCGGCGTCCAGCAGGCCCGGGATGCCGAGGAAGTCGAGCTCATCCTCGGAGCCGATGTCGCCTCCGGTGCCGAACTCGCCGCCATCAAACAGCACACGGTCGAAGGAAGCCTGCGAGTCCAGAGCCTCAAACTTGCCTTTGGTCAGGCTGTCCGACGCCTTCTCCTCGCGGTTCGCCTCGTCCATCAGCGACTCTTCGAGGTCCATCAGGCCGTCCCCGTCATCGTTCTGCGGCCGGTCCAGGGCATGGTCACGTTCGGCTTCCATGCTGTTGGCCAGCGCCATCAGCGGGGGAACGGACGGCAGGAAGACCGAGGCCGTCTCGCCCCGTTTCCGGGAACGCACAAAGCGGCCCACTGCCTGGGCGAAGAACAAGGGGGTGGAGGTGGACGTGGCGTAGACGCCCACCGAAAGACGCGGCACGTCCACGCCTTCGGACACCATGCGCACGGCAACCATCCAGCGCTGGTTGCCCGCGCTGAACTCCTCAATCTTGTTTGAGGCCTTCGCATCATCGGAGAGGATCACCGTCGGCGACTCACCCGTGATCTTCTTGAGCTGGCCGGCGTACGCCCGGGCGTCCTCGTGGTCGGTGGCGATCACCAGGCCGCCGGCGTCGGGAACGGACCGCCGGACCTCGCTGAGCCGCTTGTCCGCTCCCGCCAGGACGGCGGGAATCCATTCCCCCGCGGGGTTCAGGGCGGTCCGCCATGCCTGCGACGTGATGTCCTTGGTGACCGCGGCCTCGCCGAGGGAGGCGGCCATCTCGTCACCCGCGCTGGTGCGCCAGCGCATCTGCCCGGAATAGGCCATGAAGATGACCGGCCGCACCACATGGTCACGGAGCGCATTGCCGTAGCCGTAGGTGTAGTCCGATTTGGAGCGACGGATGCCCTCGCGGTCCTCGGTGTACTCCACGAACGGAATGGGTGAGGTATCCGAGCGGAAGGGCGTACCGGTCAGGGACAGCCGCCGGGCCGCGGGGTCGAAGGCCTCGCGGAGACCGTCGCCCCAGGACAACGCCTCGCCGCCGTGGTGGATCTCATCAAGGATCACCAGGGTGCGGGCGGCTTCGGTCTTGGCCCGGTGCAGCATGGGCTTGCTTGCCACCTGCGCATAGGTCACGGCCACGCCGATGAATCCGCGGCCGTGTTGGCCGTCGGAATTCTTGAAGTTGGGGTCAATCGCGATGCCGACGCGCGCGGCGGCGTCAGCCCACTGCCGCTTCAGGTGGTCGGTGGGCGCCACGATGGTTACGCGGTTCACCGTGCCGGCCTCGATGAGCATGGAGGCCACCCTGAGCGCAAAGGTGGTTTTGCCGGCGCCGGGCGTGGCCACGGCCATGAAGTCGCGGGGAGCCTTGCTGAAGTAAAGGTCCAGGGCTTCCTGCTGCCAGGCACGGAGCTTCTGGGCGGTTCCCCAGGCTGCACGTTCCGGATAAGCCGGAGGCAGGGTGGGTCCGCCGAAGAGTGTCTCCGTCACTACTTGTTGTTGCCTGAGTCTCCGCCGGACCCCTTGCCGCCGTCGTTGCCCGGGCGGAGGCCGTCATAGACCTCTTTGCACTCCGGGCACACTGGGAACTTCTGCGGATCCCGTCCGGGCGTCCAGACCTTGCCGCACAGCGCGATGACCGGTTCGCCCGTCATGGCGGACTCCATGATCTTTTCCTTGCGCACGTAGTGCGAGAAGCGCTCACGGTCGCCGGGCTCCACTTCCTGGCGCAGTTCCTCGCGCTCAATGGTTGCGGTGGACGATCCGGTGCCGGAAAGCTCACGCATGGGGTCGTTGTCGAGAGGATCCGTCGTGCTACTCATGGCATCCATCTTAGCCGTTCCGGACGGGCGGCCGCGGGAGGACCCGGGCGCAGGTTGCTGTCAGAGCCCCTGCCACGCCGGTTTGTGGTCGAAGGTGTGCCGGTAGTAGTCGGCGAGCTTCAGTGACGACGCGGCGGCCTCGTCCACCACGATGGAGGCATGGGGGTGCAACTGCAGGACAGAGGCAGGGCAGATCGCGGCAAGGGGCCCCTCCACAAGGTCGTGGACGGCCTGCGCCTTCTGGGCGCCGGTGGCAATCAGGATCGCGTGCCGCGACTCGAGGATGGTGCCCAGCCCCTGGGTCACCACATGGTGCGGAACCTCTTCAAGGCTGTCGAAAAAGCGGGCGTTGTCGCGCCGGGTCTGCTCGATGAGCGACTTGATCCGGGTGCGGGATGCCAGCGATGATCCCGGCTCGTTGAAGCCGATGTGCCCGTCGGTTCCCAGGCCCAGGAGCTGCAGGTCGATGCCGCCGCGCTCCCTGATCCGGTCCTCGTAGGCCCGGCAGGCTGCCGGGATGTCCGCAGCGCTTCCGTCCGGTCCGAGGACGTTCCCGGGGTCGATGTTGACCCGGTTCGCGAAATCGCGGCGGATCACCTCCCGGTAGGACTCGGGGTGTCCGGGCTCCAGCCCGACGTACTCATCCAGGGTGAAGGCGCAGGCGCGGCTGAAGTCCAGGCCGGCCTGTTCGTGGCGCCGGGCAAGTTCCTCGTAGACCGGCAGCGGCGATGATCCCGTGGCCAGCCCCAGCACGGCGTCGGGCTTGCTCCGCAGCAGGCTTTCCACCGCGTCCGCCACGAGGGAGGCAATCTGCTTGCCGCCCGGAAGTATGACGACTTCCATTTCCGGCCTTTCTCTCAGCTGTCCTGCTAGTCAACCACGGCGGGTCCCCGCCCGGCAGGGGCACTCAGCGGTTGGGGGTCTTCACCGGTTAACAGCGACCTGGGCCAGGAGCTCGGGGCCGCGGGCATCAAGCCAGCGCCCGCCCACCCGGACCCCCACAATGAACAAAGCCGCGCCCAGGACGGGGCCAAGCGCCAGGTTGACCCAGCCGAACAGCGGATCACCCGTAAGTACCTGAGCCAGGACCAGGCCGGCCTCCGGGAGGACCAGCACCAGGAGGACACCCATCCCGCCAAACTGGACGGCGAGGGTCTGCCCCACGTTGCCCGGGGGCTTCTTGAACGGGCTGTCACCGGGAAGAGGTACGGCAATCGTGTAGCGGGCGGATACCACGGACGACAGGCCCAGCCCGGTCAGTAGCACTCCCACGGATATCCCCAAGATGGAGGGCCACCACGTCCAGTCCCCTGTGATGAAGAACGGCACAATGGCGAGAACCAGCACGGCGGGCAGCGCAAACGCCAGGCAGGCCAGCGCGCGCCCCAGCCGGTCATGGACGCCCCGCACGCCTGCGGCCAGGTGCAGGGCAAACGCGGTGTTGTCGTACGAGACATCCCCCGAGATGGACCACGCCAGCAGGAACGCGGTAAGCGGCCCGGTGACCATCAGGACGCCATAGTCGTTGGTTTGGCTGCCTTGGAAGGCCAGGACAACCGGCAACAGCGGAATGACCACCAGCGAACCTGAGTACCGGGGATCGCGGAACCAGTAGGTGAGGGCCCGTGCCGTGATGGCACCGGCCGGCGTGCCGGGCAGGAGCGCGAAGAGCCCCAGCCGCCCGCCCTTCCGGCGGCTGCTTCCGGCATAGGGCGGCGTGACCAGCGCGCGTTCGAGCAGCAGCTTCCAGCACCAGGAAAGCCCGGCGAGCGTGGCCACGGCGATGAGCAGCTTGAGTCCTGCCGGGCCAGTCTGGCCCCTTTCGAGGTCGCCGCCCAGTGACCAGGCGGCCCCCAGCGGCGTCCAGGAGATCCTGCCGGCCAGCTCGGACAGGAAGGCTCCTGATCCCCCCATCCCCTGGAAGATGCCGGCGGTGATGGGGCCGAGGAGGACCAGTGGAACCATGAAGGCAATCCCGCTGACGTCCTTGAAACGCCGTGAGGCAGCCAGGCTTGCAGTGGCCGTTGTGACGACGCGGGAGAACACCACACAGGTGAGCACGCCCAGGATGGCGCCCACCAGCGCGCCCACGGCTGGCAGCACACCGCGCGACCAGGTGACCACGGTTCCCAAAGCGACGAGCAAAGTGGCCAGCCCCGGGAGCCCGATGAGGCCGCCGAGTGCGAGGCCGGCCAGCAGCTGCGGCAAGGGCACGGCCGACGTCGTGAACCGGGCCGGGTCCAGAGTCATGTCCACGGCCGAGGCAATGACGGGCACAATCCCCCAGCCCAGCAGAGCGGCCGAGCCGCCGAGCACCACAAAGGTCTGGGCCAGGCCCGGATCCTCCTGGCGGAGGAGGACCAGCAGCACCACGCACATGCCCACGATGCCCAGCGCATACAGTCCGCCAAAGGCCAGCCCCACCAGCTGCCACGGGCTGCGCTTCAGGCCGTTTCGCAGCAGCGTGAGCTTCAGCCTCAGAAGGTGCGCAACCATTCGAGCCCCTCCGTCTGGCTCCTGCCGCCCACAAGCTGCACGAACCTCTCCTCCAGGCTCGCGCCGGCCCGCACCTGGTCCACCGTTCCGGCAGCCAGGATCCGGCCGCCGGCAATCACGGCGACGTGGTCGCACATCCGCTGCACGAGGTCCATCACGTGGCTGGACACGATCACGGTACCGCCCGTGGCCACGTACCTCTCCAGGATGTCCCTGATGTTGGCGGCGGAGACGGGATCCACGGATTCGAAGGGCTCATCCAGCACGAGGACCTTCGGAGCATGGATCAGCGCGGAGGCCAGCGCGATCTTCTTGGTCATGCCGGCGGAGTAATCCACCACGAGGGTGCCCGCGTCCTGGCTGAGGTCCAAAGCAGCGAGCAACTCCCCCACACGGGCAGCCACCACGGCCCTGTCCATGCCCCGGAGCAGCCCGGCGTAGGTGACCAGCTGCTCACCGCTGAGCCGGTCAAAGAGCCGCACTCCGTCGGGCAGGATGCCCATCAGCTTTTTGGCTTCCAGCGGCTGCGCCCACACATCCACCCCGTGGACCACCGCCGTTCCGAAGTCGGGGCGGAGCAGGCCCGTGGCCATGGACAGGGTGGTGGTCTTGCCGGCACCGTTGGGCCCGACAATGCCGAAGAATGAACCGGCGGGAACGTCGAGGCTGATGCCGTCCACAGCGATCTTGGTGCCGAAGCGCTTGGCAAGCCCCCTGATCGAGAGGGCTGTTAAGGGAGTGCTCATGCACTTACCCTAGTCTTGGCCTCTCGCCGGGGGGATCCTCCGGAAGGAGTAGAAAACGTACTGACGCGGTACGCCGAAAAGCTGTCAGAACGTGCGGCGCGGCACGGCCCGTTCGTACTGCGGCGCCCAGCGCAGCTCGTGGCCGAGTTCAAAGGCGGCCCGCAGCCACCAGTGCGGATCCCGCAGTGCCGCCCGGGCGATAAAGACGCCGTCGGCCTGTCCGGTGGCCACCACATGTTCGGCCTGCCCGGGGGACGTTAGCAGCCCCACAGTGCCGGTGGCGACTCCTGTTTCGCGGCGGATCCGGGCTGCGAACTCCGTCTGGTAGCCCGGCCCGGGCTGGATCTGCTGGTGCGCCACGGCCCCGCCGCTGGACACGTCCACCAGGTCCACTCCCCGTTCGGCGGCCTGCGCGGCCAGGCTGACCGAGTCCTCAACGCTGATGCCGCCCTCTGCCCAGTCGGTTGCCGAGATGCGAAGCAGCAGCGGCATGGACTCCGGGATGACATTGCGGACAGCGTCGATGACGGCCAGGGTCAGCCGGTTGCGTCCCTCCGCATCGCCTCCCCAGGCGTCCGTGCGGTCGTTGATCAGCGGGCTCTGGAACTGGTGCAAGAGGTAGCCGTGGGCCCCGTGCAGCTCGATGGTGTCAAAGCCGATGCCGACGGCGCGGCTTGCAGCGGCGGCGAAATCCGCGATGACGCGCCCGATGTCATCCTCGGTCATGGCCGCGGGCGGCGCGTAGCCGTCGAACGTCTGGGTGCCCGGTCCCACTGTCTCCCAGCCGCCCTCGGACGCCGGGACCGATCCGCTCCGGCCCGAAAACGGCCAGTAGGTGGACGCCTTCCGTCCCGCATGGGCCAGCTGGGCACCGATCTTGGCGTCGGCGACGCCGTGGCGGTGCACGAAGCGGACGATCCGCTCCCAGCCCTCCGCCTGCTCGTCCTTGTACAGCCCCGCGTCGCGCGGGCTGATGCGCCCTTCGGCGTTGACAGCCGCAGCCTCGGTCAGGATGAGGGCCGCTCCCCCGGCGGCGAACGATCCGAGGTGCATGAGGTGCCAGTCGTTGGGCACTCCGGGGGCCTCGTCAGGTTCGCAGCTGTACTGGCACATCGGCGAAACCCAACCGCGGTGCTGCAGTTCCAGGGAACGCAGCGTCAGGGGCTGGAACAGCGCGGGCACCGCCACTAAAACAGCACCCGTGCCAGGGCCTGGCGGGCCTTGCCCACGCGTTCATCGGTGGTTCCGACAACTTCGAACAGCTCGAGCAGGCGCACGCGGGCGGACTCGCGTTCCGGGCCGAAGTTCCTGCCGATATACGCGACGACGCGGTTCAGGGCATCCTCCACATGGCCGCCTGCGAGATCAAGGTCGGCAATGCCCAGCTGGGCGGTGAGGTTGTCCGGTTCATCCGCGGCCAGCTGGCGCAGTGCCTCGCCCTCAGGTCCGGAAAGGCTCTGCAGGCGTTCCATGAGTTCCACCTGCGCCAGGCCAGCCTTGGCCTCGGCGTCCGCCGGCATCTCGACGAGCGCCTGCCGGTAGGCAGCGGCCGCAGCAGCGTAGTCACCCTCTTCAATGGCGTCGAAGGCCTTCTGGTGAAGCGGCGGCAGAGGGGCCGGGGCAGATTCTTCCGATGTGCCCGCGCCGCCTCCGACGTTGCCGGTCACTCCGTTGGCGGCCGCAACCGTGAGCAGTTCGTCCAGCAGCGGGCGGATCTGCTCCTCGTCGGCGCCACCCTGGAAGAGCGGAACCGGCTGGCCCTTGAGCACGGCGACGGCGGTGGGAACGGCCTGCACCTGGAACGCCTGGGCCAGTTGCGGGAATGCTTCGATGTCCGCGGCGGCGAGGACCAGCCGGCCGCCGTAACTCTGGATGATCCGGTCAAGCGCATCCAGCACGCTGGTGGACTCGGGCGAATAGGCGGCCCAGAGGGCAAATACCACGGGCACCTGGGCGGACAGCTCCACAAGGCTCTGGAAGTTCGCCTCGGTGACGTCCACCCGGAGCGCGGGTCCGGCGTCGGCCTGCTGGGAATCAGCGGCGCCGGTCTTGCCTGGAGGCGCCGGCGGCGCCGGGCGCTGCTTGAGGGAGGAGAGGTCGACGGCGCCGCGAAGGTTAAGCTGGCTCGCGGCCGAAGGGACAGGGCGGGAAGCTGGCGAACTCATAGCTCCCACTCTAGCCACAAGAGCGGCCGCGGTAAGCACCGCGGCCGCTCGAGTGACGGCAGGTTTACGACAACGCCGTTCCTTACTTGAAGCTGGCGCCAACCAGTCCGCGCGTGGCGGCCACGAGCTTCATCGGATCCTTCGAGGTGGCCGGCGGCACATAGACGGCTACGGATTCGGCGAATTTCAGCACCATCCCGGTAGTGGTCTCCTTGCCGCCAGCGAGAACGGCCGCATCGTTGCCGATGGACAGCTTGTCGCCCTCCGCCTTGGGGGTGCCGTCGAAGTTGAAGGTCAGGCGGCCAAGGACCAGCGCCCCGCCGTCCTCCGTCCGGAACACGACAGTGCTCTCCGGAATGACCTTGTGCGTGAACGCGAACTTGCCGTCGACGCCATCCTTCACGATGTCAGCCTGGTAGGACAGCGTGTCCGCGATGTACGGGGATGATTCCCCTTCAACCAGCTTGCTCTTGAATGTGGAGTTGGACTTGGTCAGCCGGTCAGCCAGGCCGGCGAGCGCTTCCTGCCCGCTGTAGAGCAGGCCGGACTTGTCGTCCGCGGCAAGCGACTCGGTGCCCCCGCGCACGATCGCGGGGAAGGTGGTGCCGGGCTGCAGCGGCGACGTGCCCACAAGCTTGTAGTTTTCCCGCGGCGAGTTCTGCACGAGCGTCAGCAGCTGAGGCACGACGTTGCCTTCGCCCTGCGTAACGGCCATGACAGAGCGCGGCCATTCGCGCTTGTCCGTCACCACCGTGGTCAGGAGCTTCGTGGAACGCACAGGCATGCGCGCGTCATAGGAGGCCACACGCGACCTGATCTTGTAGTTCTGGGTCCGGACCTCAAGTTCCGTTCCGGCAACGCGGGCGGTCAGCTTCTTGGCGTCCTTGGCGGCGTCGCCCGAGTCGGTGGCGCTGGCCACCTGCTCCAGGATGCGGCGGAACTGGGCGTCCAGGACCACCGGCGTGCCCGTCGCTGCAGGGGGTGCGGATGCGCTGTTCGTCGGGGCCGCGGACGTGCTGGCCTGGGCGGCAGCTGCGCCGCCGGCGAGGACAGCGGCGGTGGTGGCCGCGACCACCACGCTGAGCCGCGCGGAGGAGGACCGTTCACCAGCCTTGGCCGCCGCCTTGGCGCGGGCGCGCCGGGCAAACGGGCTGCCCTGCTTATCGGTGGCCTTGCTGGCGGACCCGCCGTCAGCCGACCCGCCGTCGCGGGAAGCCCCGCCCTTGGGCTTGAGGACCAGCAGTACCCCACCCGCGATAATGAGGAGTCCGCCGAGGACCATGAGCGGCACGGCCCAGGGCATGGAGGTGTCATTGGGGAACGTCATGGAAATGGACGACGGCGCGGGCTTCTTTCCGTCTGCTGCGAGCAGCAGGGACCAATCGCCGTCGGCCGGGGCGGACCACGTGTAGTCCAGCTCGCCGCTGGCGTTCTCGGTGCTGACCCAAAGGTCGGAGCCGGCAGGCGACGGCGCGCTGGCTTCACCGTCGGTGTGCTTAACCTGCAGCGACTTCTTGTCCTCGGAAAGTCCGGTGACCGTGTTGTGGGCGGTTTTGCCCACCCAGGCGTCGACGTCATCCGGGCGTCCGGCCGCGAGCAGGAAGCTGCCCTCACCCTTGACCTTGATGGTGACCGTTCCGCCCTCGAGGGTGCGGAGCTTCTGGTCGATAACGGTCAGGGGCGCGGCTTCGCCGGCGGAAGCCGTTGCCGTTACCGTCTCGGCAGGAGCCCAGAAGGTCTTCTGCCCGATGCCGGCCAGCAGTGTCAGGAGGCCGAGCAGCACAAGTGCAACTGCAGTCTTGAAACGCAAAGGAATACCTATCATCAGCGGGGGTTTACCTCCAATAGTAACCGTTTTGTTACCAATAGGCCGGATCGGGGGCCGCGGAGCCCCGGCTGCCGACCAAGCGAAGCGCTGCCCGCCCGGCTATTCACAAGGCTGCTGATAGTGTTTGCGATGATCATCACATCCGGCCCGCAGCCGCGGCGCCACGCACGGTAAAGGCATCAGAAAGCAGTGACTGAACACACGGATCCGTCCATGCGCGGCCCCGAAGATCTGCCCGACGCCGACTCCCCCCAGAGCCTGCCGGCACCACAGGACACTGCTGCACACCACGCGGCAGAGTCCAGCACCGCGCCACAGCCCGCCCCGCACCAGAAGCCCGTCAAGACGAAGGGCCGTCCGGCAGCCCTCGGTGCCGTGCTGAGGCGTCTGCGCCAGCCGATCCCCGGCGCCCAGCCGCGGCTCCGCTTTGAATTCCCGCCCGAGCATCCCGACAACCTTCAGGCAGAAGATGCCGGCGAACCCGGGGACACCGAGCGTTTCGGTTCCCCCGGGCCACGCATCTCGACCCAGCACCCGCTGTACCTGGGATTCATGGGCACCGTGGGCGTCGGCCTGGCCCTCCTGGTCTACTGGATCGGTTCCCACACCACCCAGCTCCTGCTCTGGATCGTGGCCGCCCTGTTCATCGCCCTCGGCCTGGACCCGGTGGTGCGCTGGTTGGAGGGCAGGAAGATCCCCCGGCCCGCCGGCATCCTCGTGTCGGTATCCGTGCTGATGCTCGCCGTCGTCGGCTTCTTCGCCACCCTCATCCCCACGATCGTGGAGCAGGTCACCGAGCTCGTGAAGCAGGCTCCAGTGTGGGTGCGCGACTTCATTAACTCGGATTTCTTCCGGACCGTGGACAACCAGTTCGGCGTTCGCGACCGCATCACGGAGGAACTGGACAAGTTCGTCAAGAACCCGGAGGCCATGAGCGGCATCTTCGGCGGCGTCGTCGGCTTCGGTTCGACGGTGGCCAATGGCCTCTTCGGCACCCTGATCGTGCTGGTGCTCAGCCTGTACTTCCTCGCCGCCCTGCCCGCAATGAAGAAATGGGGCTACCGGCTGGCACCGCGGTCCCGGCGGGGACGGGTCGAGGCGCTGTCCGAGGAGATCAGCCGCTCCGTGGGCAACTACGTCATCGGCCAGGCGGTGGTCGCCCTCCTGAATGCCACCTTTGCCTTCATCGTCATGTCCATCATCGGCGTGCCGTTCGCCGTGCTGCTGACGTTCGTGGTGGCGCTGCTGGCCTTCATCCCCCTGGTGGGCGGGCTCATCGCCGGCGTGGTGGTCATCCTGATCACGCTGACGCTGGGCTGGCAGTCCGCCCTGGCCTACGCCATCTGCTACTTCGCCTACCTGCAGTTCGAGGCGTACTTCATCTCGCCGCGCATCATGCAGAAAGCAGTGGCGGTGCCCGGCGCCGTTGCTGTCATCTCGGTGATCGCGGGCGGCAGCCTGCTAGGCGTCCTGGGGGCACTCATTGCCATCCCGACGGCGGCCGCCACCCTGCTGCTCATCAAGGAGATCTACATCGTGCGCCAGGACAAGCACTAGGCACACCCAAGCACTAGACGGCGGCGGCCACCGGCCCTTCCCATTCCTGCGGCAGGCCCTCGACTCCCGCGCCGTCGCGGGTGACGTCGTCCACGATCTCATTCAGCACCCGGGCGGCCTGCTTCTCCCCCACCCAAAGGTGCTTGGCGCCGTCGACCCCCACCACCCTGGCCTGCGGCACAAGGCCGAACCGGGCCTCTGCAGCGGCGGGCCGGAGGTAGTCGTCGTGCTCGGGCACCAGGACGGTCAGCGGCTTGCCGGCGGCCGCCCAGAGCAGCAGGTGCTCGTCGGTGGCGCGGTGCAGCGGCGGGGACAGCAGCACTGCGCCCTCCACCTGGGAGGCCACCGGTTCCACGGCGCCGTACATGAGGGCGAGCTCGGTGCCGAAGGACCAGCCCACCAGCCAGCGGTTCGGCAGCCCCCGCTCGACGGCGAAGCGCACCGCCGCCTCCACGTCGTACCGCTCGCCGATGCCCTCTTCAAAGGTTCCGTCGCTGGTTCCGCGCGGCGAGGACGTGCCCCGGGTGTTGAAGCGCAGTACGGCCACTCCGGCCAGCGCCGGCAGCCGGTAGGAGGCCTTGCGGTACACGTGGGAATCCATGAAACCGCCATGTGTGGGCAGCGGATGGAGGGTGATCAGCGTGGCAGTGACCGGACCCGATTCCGGCAGGGCCAGTTCGCCCACAAGAGTGTGGCCGTCCTCGGTGTGGATTTCGATGTTTTCGCGCCGGGCGGGAAGCACCGTGGAGGCGCGGATCGCGGTGGCTGCTGATGGCTGGCTGAAAACGTACGACGCCGGGTCAAAAGTCATGCGCACCAGCTTATCTTCCGGCCGGCTTGCTCCCCACACCGGTCCACCGGGCGTTAGCGGTACCGGAAGTTACGGGACGTCCAGCAGTTGGTGTGCCAGTGGCGCCGCTCGGCCAGCCCCGCGGCAGCTCCGAACAGGTGGTCGTCCGCCCAGACCACAAGGTGTGCGATCCCGGGCTGCACAGCGGTGGAGCAGCCCGGACAGATGTACGTCTTCTCGGCGTTGCGCGCCGTCATGGTGCGCACCATCCAGTCGCCGTCCGGCGCGCTTTCCCTGCGGGCGATTCCCGCGCGGGCTCTCTCCAGGTCAAGTTCCGGGGCGGGGCCTGCGCCGTGCTTTCCTCCGCCCGGCGTGTTTCCGCCGGCACCGCGACCGACTCTGGGGCGGCGGGGACGGTTGGAGCGGGGCATGCCTCCATTCTGCCTTAGCGGATCCCCATGCCCTGCGCTGCATGACACCGCGCTACTGCACGCCGCGGTTTCGTCCCTGCCTCGCGGCCACGGCAGAAGGCCCTGCAGGGCAGGCCCTGCAGGGAAGACACTGCAGAGAAGGTATGGTGTAGGGCGTGCGTCTCGTCATAGCCCGTTGCTCCGTTGATTATGTTGGCCGGCTCAAAGCCCATCTCCCCCTCGCCACCCGGCTCCTGCTGGTGAAGGCCGACGGTTCGGTCCTGGTGCACTCCGACGGCGGCTCCTACAAGCCGCTGAACTGGATGAGCCCGCCCGCCGTTCTCCGCGTCACCTCCCCGGAGGACGCCGAAGTCGAAGTTGGCGTCGTCGAGCAGTGGACGGTGCAGTCGGCCAAGACGGACGACCGGCTCATCATCAACATCCATGAACAGCTCCACGACAGCTCCCACGAACTGGGACAGGACCCCGGCCTGATCAAGGACGGTGTCGAGGCCGACCTGCAGCGGCTCCTCGCCGACCAGATCGAAACCCTCGGGGAGGGGTTCTCCCTGATCAGGCGGGAGTACTTCACCGCCATCGGACCAGTGGACATCCTTGCCCGGGATGCCGGCGGCGCCACGGTGGCCATTGAGCTGAAGCGCCGCGGGGACATCGACGGTGTGGAGCAGCTGACCCGGTACCTTGAACTGCTCAACCGGGATCCCCTGCTGGCACCGGTACGCGGTATCTTCGCCGCCCAGCAAATCAAGCCGCAAGCCAGGGTGCTTGCCACGGACCGTGGCATTGACTGCGTGACCCTGGATTACGATGCGATGCGGGGCGTGGACGACGTCGAGTCCCGGCTTTTCTGACCGTACTTTTAAGCTGCGGGGCCGTAACGGATGGGTGATCAGGCGTTCACTGCGTATTTGCCCAAAATTTGGCGTAATTCGCGTTTTGACCGTTGACCAGACGGTTTGCCCATGAAATTCTTATACCAGTCTTTGTGTAGGTGGTTTTCATGCTCGCAAGACATGTTGCGAGCGCGAAGCTCCTGCAACGCAATTCCGGTCATCGGGGGTGCAGGCCAGGATTCTTCTCGCGGAGTAACCAAGACCAGTACGAGGTGTGCTGGCCTTAAAAAGTTCCATACTGAGGAGAAATAAATGGCACAGGGAACCGTCAAGTGGTTCAACGCTGAAAAGGGCTTCGGCTTCATCACCCCGGACGACTCCGATGGCGATGTCTTCGTTCACTACTCCGAGATCCAGACCGGTGGCTTCAAGACCCTCGACGAGAACCAGCGCGTTCAGTTCGAAATCGGCCAGGGTGCCAAGGGCCCCCAGGCCACGGGCGTAACCGTCGTCTAATTTGTCGCAAAATAAATGATCCTCGGCATTCGTGCCGGGGATCATTTTTTGTGTCACTAATATTTTCAAACCATGAAACATTCACGGCGCCGCCTTGTGCGGTTCAGGCCGGTGCGGTTCAGACCGGTGCGGTTCAGGCCGGTGGCGGCAGCCTCAGCGCCAGGTCCCCACGCCGATGACCGGGCCGGCTTCAAGCCACGAGGACAAACCCGTGTAGGCGTCGAACTTCATGGCCAGGAAGACATCCTCCCCTTCGTACCGAAGCTCCACGATCACCACATCGGGCTGCACCTTGACCAGTTCCGCCTCCGTGGGCTGGCGCCGGCCCAGCAGCTCAAGGGAACTCCGTTTGAAACGGTGGCCGGGCCGAACGCTCAGGGACAGCAGCTTGAACCACTCAAGCTCATTGTCCTGATAACGACAAACCCCCATCCGCCAGCTCTTTCCAGCCGTACGAATGGAGGCGTCCACCGTGCCCAGGGCGCGCCGCAGGTTGAAGCGGCGCACCCCAAACAGGCACAGCGTAAAAATCAGCACCGCAAACACGGTTGCTATGGCGATGAACGGAAAGGAAGTAACGTCCATCAGGGTTGTGCTATCGGATCCCCGCAGTGGCCGCGTCACCCAGTTGGGCGTTGTCAGCAACAATTACCACCCGGTCGTTGTCGACGGAGAAGAACCCGCCGTCAACATCCACGGCAATGCGGTCGCCGGAAACCGGCTCGATTGCCAACTGGCCCTCGGCCAAAATCGCCAGCACGGGCGAGTGGCCGGGCAGGATTCCGATTTCACCATCGCTGGTGCGGGCCTTGACCATCTTGGCCGCCCCGGACCACACGAAGTGATCCGCTGCGACAATCTCAACCTCAAGCTCAGCCATATTACTTGGTCTGTTCCTGAATCTTGGCCCACTGGCGCTCAACGTCATCCAGGCCGCCGACGTTGAAGAACGCCTGCTCTGCGATGTGGTCGAGTTCGCCGTCGCAAATCGCGGAGAAGCCTTCAACGGTGTCCTTGATGGAAACCGTGGAGCCCTCAACGCCGGTGAACTGCTTGGCGGTGTAGGTGTTCTGCGACAGGAACTGCTGGATACGGCGCGCACGCGAGACGACGATCTTGTCCTCTTCGGACAGTTCGTCGACACCGAGGATGGCGATGATGTCCTGGAGTTCCTTGTTCTTCTGCAGGATCTGCTTCACACGGACAGCCGTGTTGTAGTGGTCCTTGCCGATGTACTGCGGGTCCAGGATTCGGGACGTCGAAGTCAGCGGGTCCACTGCGGGGTACAGACCACGGGAGGCAATTTCACGGGAAAGCTCCGTGGTGGCGTCCAGGTGTGCGAACGTCGTGGCCGGTGCCGGGTCGGTGTAGTCATCTGCGGGGACGTAGATGGCCTGCATCGAGGTGATGGAGTGGCCCTTGGTGGACGTGATGCGCTCCTGGAGGAGGCCCATCTCGTCGGCAAGGTTCGGCTGGTAACCCACTGCGGAGGGCATGCGGCCCAGCAGCGTGGAAACCTCGGAACCTGCCTGCGTGAAGCGGAAGATGTTGTCGATGAAGAGCAGCACGTCCTGGTTCTGGACATCGCGGAAGTACTCCGCCATGGTCAGGGCGGACAGCGCCACGCGCAGACGCGTTCCCGGCGGCTCGTCCATCTGGCCGAACACAAGGGCGGTGTCCTTAAGGACGCCTGCCTCTTCCATTTCGACCCAGAGGTCGTTGCCTTCACGGGTACGCTCGCCGACACCGGCGAACACGGAAGTACCACCGAAGTTGCGGGCAACACGGGTGATCATTTCCTGGATCAGAACGGTCTTGCCCACGCCGGCGCCGCCGAACAGGCCGATCTTTCCACCCTTGATGTACGGGGTGAGGAGGTCGATGACCTTGATGCCCGTTTCGAGCATCTCGGTGGAACCTTCGAGGGACGCGAAGGACGGGGCCTTGCGGTGGATCGGCCAGTAGTCCGAAGCCTGGATCTCGGACTCGTCGACGTCCAGCGGCTTGCCGAGGACGTTGAAGATGTGGCCCTTGACGCCGTCGCCAACAGGGACGGTGATCGGGGAACCGCTGTCAACTACGGACGTGCCGCGGACCAGGCCGTCGGTTGCCTGCAGGGAGATAGCGCGGACGAGGTTGTCACCCAGGTGCTGGGAGGTCTCGAACGTGATGGTCTTGGTCTCACCGTTGAGAGTGATCTCGGTGGTGAGTGCGTTGTAAATCGAGGGGATTGCGTCAGCCGGGAATTCGACGTCGACAACCGGGCCAATAACACGTGCGATACGGCCGGTGGCACCGGCCGTTGCTGCTACGTGTTCGGTAGCGGTGGCAGTCATCTCTCTCACTTCACTCGTAGATGGCGTGGGGTTAAGTTTATCTTTTGTTGCAGGGGTCCGGGACCGGTCCGGCTACGACGCGAGAGCGTCGGCGCCGGCCACGATTTCGGAAAGCTCCTGCGTAATCTCTGCCTGGCGGGCGGTGTTGCGCAGACGCGTGTACTTCTTGATGAGCTCCGTGGCGTTGTCGCCGGCAGATTTCATCGCCCGCTGGCGTGCAGCAAGCTCAGAAGCCGCTGCCTGCAGCATGGCCGCGAAAATGCGGGATTCGATGTAGCGCGGCAGCAGTGCGTTGAGCACCTGTTCCGGCTCCGGTTCGAATTCGTAAAGCGGCAGCAGTTCCGATTCGGAGGCTGCCTGCTCTTCCACAACTTCGAGGGGAAGAAGTCGGATGACGGTCGGCTCCTGCGTCACCATGGACTTGAAGCGGGTGTACACAACGTGGATCTCGTCCACGCCGCCCTCTTCGAAGTCCGTGGCGAAGTCTTCGAGCAGGGCCGCGCCGATCTCCTGCGCCGTGGCGAACTCAGGGGCATCGGTGTTGCCGGTCCAGACGCGCCCATAGGGACGGTTCCGGAAATCGAAGTAAGCCTGCGCCTTGCGGCCCAGCAGGAATGTCTTGACGTCCTTGCCTTCGGCACGGAGCAGTTCATTCAGGCCTTCGGCCTGCTTGAGCACACTGGCGGAATACGATCCTGCAAGGCCACGGTCTGAGGTGATGACCAGGACGGCGGCCCGGCGGATGTTCTCCGGCTCGGTAGTCAGGGGGTGATCGATTTCGCTCTGGCTTGCGACAGCAGAAACAGCGCGCGTGATCGCGTTCGCGTAAGGCAGTGAAGCTGCCACCCGGGCACGGGCCTTGCCGATGCGCGAGGTAGCGATCAGTTCCATCGCCTTGAAGATCTTGCGCATCGACGTCGTCGAGCTGATCTTCTGACGGTAGACCCGGATCTGGGCTCCCATACTTATCCTTTCCTAAGATCCCGATGGCCGGGACTGCCGGACCCCCGAAGGGTTCCGGCAGTCCCTGCCAGCGAAACTAGCGCTTCTGCCTGACGATTTTTTCCTGGTCGACCTGACCCTCCGAGATAGCTTCATGCTCCTCGTGGCCGGCGCCCACCAGCTGGCTGTCCCCCTCGCCGAAGAAGCCCTTCTTGAAGTCCACGATCGCGGTCTTCAGTGCTTCGACGGTGTCATCGCCCAGAACGTTGGTCTGAGCCAGCGTCGTGAGGATGGAGGACTTGTGCTTGAGGTGGTCCAGGAATTCGGACTCGAAGCGGCTGATGTCCTCAACCGGAACGTCGTCCAGGTAGCCCTGGGTACCGGCCCAGATGGACACAACCTGGTTCTCAACCGGGAACGGCGAGTACTGGCCCTGCTTGAGCAGTTCCATCAGGCGTGCACCGCGGGTCAGCTGCTGACGGGATGCAGCATCGAGGTCCGATGCGAACATCGCGAACGCCTGCATGTCGCGGTACTGGGCAAGATCCAGCTTCAAGGTACCGGAGACCTTCTTCATGGACTTGACCTGGGCGGCACCGCCGACGCGGGACACCGAGACACCAACGTCAACAGCGGGGCGCTGGTTGGCGTTGAAGAGGTCCGACTGCAGGAAGATCTGGCCATCGGTAATGGAGATCACGTTGGTCGGGATGTAGGCGGAAACGTCGTTTGCCTTGGTTTCGATGAGCGGCAGACCGGTCATCGAGCCTGCGCCGAGCTCGTCGGAGAGCTTGGCACAACGCTCCAGCAGGCGGGAGTGCAGGTAGAAGACGTCACCCGGGTAGGCTTCGCGTCCCGGCGGGCGGCGGAGCAGCAGTGACACGGCGCGGTAGGCTTCGGCCTGCTTGGACAGGTCATCGAACACGATGAGGACGTGCTTGCCGCCGTACATCCAGTGCTGGCCGATGGCCGAACCGGCGTACGGTGCAAGGTACTTGAAGCCAGCCGGGTCGGAAGCCGGGGAGGCAACGATCGTGGTGTACTCGAGCGCTCCGTTGTCCTCAAGGGTCTGGCGGATTGCTGCGATCGTGGAAGCCTTCTGGCCGATCGCGACGTAAACGCAGCGGACCTGCTTGTTCACGTCACCGGAAGCCCAGTTGTCCTTCTGGTTGATGATCGTGTCGATGGCAATGGCGGACTTGCCGGTCTGACGGTCACCAATGATCAGCTGGCGCTGGCCGCGGCCGATCGGAATCATGGCGTCGATGGCCTTCAGGCCGGTCTGCATCGGCTCGTGCACAGACTTGCGCTGGGTAACGCCCGGAGCCTGAAGTTCCAGGGCGCGGGTGGTCTCGGCCTTGATCTCGCCGAGGTCATCGATCGGCACACCCAGGGGGTCCACCACGCGGCCGAGGAAGGCGTCGCCCACCGGCACGGACAGAACCTGTCCGGTGCGGTGAACTTCCTGGCCCTCTTCGATGCCGTAGAAGTCACCGAGGATGATGACACCGATCTCGCGCACGTCGAGGTTCTGGGCGAGGCCCAGGGTGCCGTCTTCGAAGCGAAGCAGCTCGTTCGCCATGACCGAGGGAAGGCCCTCAACACGGGCGATGCCGTCACTTGCGGTGGTCACACGGCCGACCTCTACGCGCTCTGCGTTTCCGGGTTCGTAGGACGCCGCGAATTCGTTCAACGCATTACGGACGTCGTCGGCGTTGATGGTCAATTCGGCCATCTGCAGTCCCTGCTCTCCTGTATTCGTGATCATCGTTGCTCACGATGACCGGGGTTTCTATCAGTTGTGTGGTGCTTGTCCGGCTAGCCGGCCAGCTGGCGCTGAAGGTCGTTCAGGCGGGTGAGGAGCGAAGCGTCGAGCACTTCGTCCCCCACCTGAACGCGGATGCCGCCGATCAGCGTGGGATCAACGTTGAAGTTGACCTTCAGCTCGCGTCCGTAAAGGGAGTTCAGTCCCTGCTGCAGACGGTTCTCCTGCGTCCCCGTGAGGGGACGCGTGACGCTGACCGTCGCAATCCAGCGCTGCTGGCGCTTGGCGGCGAGCTCGGCGAAACGGCTCACGAGTTTGGTTGCCTTGATGCCACGGGGCTGCGCGACCGCCTGTCCGATGAGGACCTTGGCTTCCTCACTTGCGGAAGGAACGAGCCTCTCGGCCAGGGCGATCTTTGCAGCAGCGCTGGCCTGCGGTTCAGACAGGGCGCGCTGCACATCGTGGTTGGCAGCCACGGCCTGGTTGAAGGAGAAAAGATCGTTCTCCAGCTCTTCCAGACCGGTGATACCGGAGGCAGAAACGGCCGACTTGTTTTCAGCAACGGCAATGACCACCGTTGCGGCAAGCGTCTCGAGTGCATCGCCGATGTCTCGCGCCGATGCCCAGCGTGAGCTGGCCAGACCGGCTGCGATGTCCACGGCTTCGGCGGAAGCTTTTCCGCTGAAGAGCTGCTTGATCAACGCCGACTTTTCCTCACCACTGCGGGAGGGGTCAGTCAGGGCGCGGCGCAAGCCAGCCGAGCTGTCTACCGCTCCCAGGATTCCGAAAAGTTCCTTTGCCAACTGCAGCGATGCAAACGGAAGCTTTGGCTCCAGCTCGGTCAGCGCCTTGGTCAGCGATTCGCTCGATACACCTGCCATTACTTAGCTACACCTGCGTTCTGGGTCTCCAGATCAGCCAGGAAGCGGTCAACGACGCGTGCTGCACGTGCGTCGTCCTCGAGGGTTTCCCCAACGATGCGGCCCGCAAGCGTGGTGGCAAGGGTGCCCACCTCCGAACGCAGCGACACAACGGCCGCCTGGCGCTCGGATTCGATCTGCGCGTGTGCCTGAGCGGTGATGCGTGCAGACTCTGCTGCAGCCTTCTCCTTCAGTTCCGCCAGGATCTGGGCGCCTTCGGCACGCGCTTCCTCACGGATACGGTTTGCCTCGGCACGGGCATCGGTGAGCTGCTGCTTGTACTCTTCGAGTGCAGCAGAAGCCTCAGCCTGAGCCTTCTCAGCCTTGGCGATGCCGCCCTCGATGGCCTCGGCACGCTCTGCAAACGTCTTCTCGAACATCGGGACAACGAACTTGACCACGATGAAAAAGAGGACAGCAAAGCCGGCGAGGACGACGCCCATTTCCCAAAGATTGGGAACGAGCGGGTTAGCCGCCTCGGCGCCTTCAGCGGCGGCTGAGATGATCAGCTGATTCATATTTCACCCGTCCTTATCTACTCGGTTCTGAATGTTCGCTTGGTTCTGAAGGTTTACTTGAGAACGAAAGCGAAGACCAGGCCCAGGATGGCGAGGGCTTCAGTCAGCGCAAGGCCGAGGAATGCGATCGGCTGCAGGACGCGCTGGGCTTCCGGCTGACGTGCCACACCGTTGATGTAGGCAGCGAACACGAGACCCACACCGATACCACCGCCGATGGCCGAGAGACCGTAGCCGATGAGGTTGAGGGAGCCGTTGATGGAGCCTTCCATTTTTCTTCCTTTCAAGATGCCATGTATATGGCAGGTTGTTTGGGTTGCTTCATCCCCACGAGGGGAAGTTTGGGGTGCCTAGTGGCTGTCGGCGTGGAGTGCGCCTTCAATGTAGATCGCAGTCAGCAGTGTGAACACGTACGCCTGCAGCGCCATGATCAGCGCTTCCAGCATGTACATGGCAATCGCGCCGGCCAGAACCAGCACGGAGGTGCCCTTGAGAAGGACGTTCTCCTGCATGACGAGGTATTCAATGCCTGAACCGGCAATCATGACGATCAGGTGGCCGGCCAGCATGGTGGCGAAGAGACGCAGGCTGTGCGTGACCGGACGGACCAGGAAGTTGGAGATGATCTCGATCGGAATGACGATCGGGAGGATGTAGACCGGGACACCGGAGGGAACAGTGGCGAGCTTGAAGTAGCGCAGGCCGTTCTTCTTGATGCCGATGCCGATCCAGGTGACGTACACAATGGCGGCAAGCACGTAGGCGCCGCCGACGTGCGAGAAGCTCGGGAGCTGGATCACCGGGATTGCACCGTAGATGTTGTTCACCAGGATGAAGAAGAACAAGCTGAACAGCAGCGGGACATACTTGATGAAGTCCCTGCCGCCGATGATGTCCTTGGCGATGCTGTTGCGGACGAAGCCGTAGGCGGCCTCACCTGCGAACTGCAGCTTGCCGGGAACGAGCTGCTGCTTCCGCGCAGCGAGCACAAAGAATGTGGCGATAATGACGACGGACAGGATAACCAGCAGCATCTGCTTGGAGAATCCGTCTGCCGCACCCCACGGCAGGATTGCCGGCAGGTGCATTTCTTCAATTCCGGGAGGTGTGAACTCTCCTGAATTTTGGGCCGGGAGCGCAAGCGCGATCAACGCGTTTCCTCTCTGCAGTGTCCATCGTTGGGCGTTGGTAAGGTTCCGGCGCGCGTCATGCTTGCCCTCCCCCTCGTGAAATTATTTGGCATTACTGTTCCCGTCCTCGGACGGGCCGCTGGCTGCACCGTTCCCGCCAGTTGGTTTCCTTGAACTGGTGAGGCCGTGCATATGGGACAGATAGAACCCTCCCGCAGCTCCAAGCAGAGCGCCTACGAGCACAATCCAGCGGGTTCCCCACAGATAATCCAGTCCCCACCCTATCAAACTCCAGACGATGATTCCGCCAATTATGTAGCTAAAGACGGCCATTCCAGCGTTGTAACCGCCGTCGGAATTTTCGCTGGGTACGGCGGCAGGACCGGGCGTCGGTTCAGGTGCTCCAGGCTCGTTTTTCCCGGGGTGCTTGTGCTTGGTCATCAGTGTTGCTCACCGTTCGACTTGGGGCTGTCCGGTTCGGGGTCGTTGAAGATCTGCAGCCGGGCTTTGCTGAAACCGTAGATCTCGGCAGCCTGCCACGTGACCACGGCCACGACGGCGCCTATGACGAACCAGCGGCCGTGCAGCCAGTCGGGAGCACCCACGGCGAACAACACCACGGCGAAACCGATGACCTTGACGAAGTAGGTAGCCACGAACAGGCCGACGGCACCCGAAGGGTTACTCCGCCCCACAAAGTGTCCGATCAGCAGGCTGATGGCGAAGAACACGACCACCAGCAGGCCGCCGAGGCTGCTGGACACAACACCGGTCCAGCCGTTCAGCAGCAAGGCCACCACGCCGGTAAGGACGAGCGCGCCGCAGGAGACTGCAGAACTGAGTCCAAGCAGGCCGAGCCAGAGCGACCGCGTGGGCCCGGAGACACCAACGGATTCCTTGCCGGACACAGGTCCGGGCTCGGCGTTGGAGGACATGCGAACCAATCTTCGGGGCAGGGTGGAGTGGTGCAGGAAAGACCTGCACCTGAATTCTACATGAGATAGAAATTTTCCGAAAAGCGGGTCTTACTCCGGTGTTGGCCCTACTCCGGCGTCATCGCCGCGGCGGCTCAGGTACGGCCAGGCCGTGACCAGACCCATGACCAGGGTGGCGGCGACCATGACGGCCACCACAACCTGCCAGGGGTAGACGGCGAAGGCCAGACCACCGAAAGACAGCACCGCCGCCCACAGATACAGCAGCATGACCGCGGTGCGGTGGGAGTATCCGATGTCCATGAGCTTGTGGTGCAGGTGCCCCCGGTCGGCGGACCACGGTGAACGCCCGACGGCGGTGCGGCGCACCACTGCAAGGCACAGATCCAGGAGCGGCAGGAACAGCACGGCGAACGGCAGCAGGATGGGGATGATCGTGGGGATACCGTTGACGCGGTCATAAAGGCCCGAGGTGATCTGCCCGGTCGAGACCACACCGGCCGACGCCATGAGCAGGCCTATCAGCATCGCGCCGGAATCGCCCATGAAGATCTTCGACGGAAACCAGTTGTGTGGCAGGAACCCCAGGCAACTGCCCACAAGGACCGCCGTCAGCAGAGTGGCGAGATCGGATCGGTCCAGGATCGGCGCGTTCCGGTGGACCCAGTAAGCGGTGAGGAAGAACGCGGACCCGCCGATGATGGCCACCCCGGCGGCCAGTCCGTCCAGCCCGTCGATGAAATTGAAAGCGTTCATCGTGACGACGATGAGGCCGGTGGTGAGGACGATGTTGATCGGGTCCGAGTCGAAACGGATCGGTTCCGGAATGAACGGGATGATGGTCATCCGCACGCCCCAGACAGCCACCACGAGCGCGGCGAGGGACTGCCCTATCAGCTTGACCCACCAGCGAAGATCCAGGAGGTCGTCAGCCACTCCGACCAGCACGATGACGGCAGCGCCCGCCAGCACACCCCACGGGGCGCCGTTGTTGCGGAAGATGTCCTTGACGAAGAAGGATTGGCTTGCCACGGCCAGTGCCACCAGCACGCCGGCGAAGATCCCCAGCCCGCCGAGCCGCGACACCGGGCTTGAATGCATGTCCCGGCTGCGGATAGGGGCGAACAGCTCAAGCCGGTTACCGATCAGCCGTGCACCCCATGTGGCCCCGTAGGACACGAGCGCCGCGGTCAGCATCATGGACAGGTACATGATCATGGCGCAGCCACCATTCCTGTGGTGCTGGCGCACTGCCTACCGCCATGCTGCAGTTTATGCGGATGCGAATGCGGGGTCAGTCCGGGCGGACCATGCGGGCTCGATAGGTGTGGATCTGACGTGCAATAAATGAAACTTCTCCGTCGCCATGCGCGCACAGACAGGCAGTGCATAGTGCCTGACGGGGCTGTATTACAGTGGACTCTAGTCAAGATACTAACGCCAACGGGTACATCGCTTCGCGTCACACGGCCTTACGCCGGCGGGAAACTTGCCGACGGCTGTGCTGAAAGGATCCCCGAAATGCCAGTGTCGGTCGCAGTTGCCGCCGTGACGTTTGACCGCCCCCATGAGCTAGCGGTCCTGCTGAAGGCCATCAATGGGCAGACAGCCCGCGTGTCGACAATCTGCCTCGTTGACAGTGGCACAGTCCCCGCAAAGGACGTCGCCGCCCAGCATGCAAATGTGGACTACATCCGTTCGGAAGCCAACCTTGGCGGCGCCGGGGGCTTCTCCCTTGCGGCGCTCAAGGCCGTGGCCAGCGGCGCCGACTGGGTCTGGATGATGGACGACGACGCCGAGCCGGCGGACGCCGAGTGCCTGGCCACGCTGATCCGGGAAGCGGAGGCGCGAGATCTTGAGGCCGTTGTGCCCCTGGTGGTATCCCCGGGGCATCCCGACCAGCTCTCCTTCTTCTTCCGGCTGGACGGCAAGGTGTCCCACGACCGGGCCGCGCTGGAGAAGGTGGGGTTCCTGCCGAACGACGGCCACTTCTTCAACGGCGCGCTCATCCGCTCGGATGTCTTCTTCAAGGTGGGCCTGCCGGACATGCGCCTCTTCATCCGCGGCGACGAGGTGGACTTCACCATCCGGCTGCGCAAGGCAGGCATCCGTTTCGGCACCGTCACCACCGCTGCAATCATGCACCCGCACGCGTTTTCCGAAACGAAGCACGTGTTTGGTGCCCGCTGGCACGTCATCGTCCCGGAGGGCGCCTTCAAGCGCTACTACTACTACCGCAACCGCGGTTACCTCATTCGCCGCCATTTCCGCGTGAAGTCCCTGGTGGCCGACGTGGGCGGCTACCTCGGCTATTTCCTCCGCCGCGGGGATGTCCGGGGGCTGGCGGACTGGTTCCGGGCGTTTTCCACGGGGCTGCGCGGCAAGGGATTTGGCCCGCTGAAGGACCAGAAGTTCTAGCGTAGGCGGGCGGGGCTGTCAGCCCTGCCCGCGCAGCCGGCGCCGCAGCAGGAGTGCCAGCAGGACCCACGGCTCGCCAAACACCCTGTACGCCACGCGGCGCGGATGCAGCAGCAGCCGCCACGCCCATTCCAGCCCAAGCCGGCCAAGCCAGCGTGGCGCCAGCTTCTGGATGCCGGCGATCTGCTCGATGGCTCCGCCGACCGCGCAGTAGACCGCGGGCGGCAACGACGGCAGGCGGCGCCACAGCACCTCTTCCTGCAGCGGCATGCCAAGGCCGATCAGCACCAGCTGCGGCTGGAGTTCCGCCAGCCACGCGGCAGCTTTCTCCTCCAGTTCCGAGTCCCAGTCCTCCCCCGGCATGCCCGCGACGGTGGCGCCCGGCACCGTGGCCTGCAGTTTCGCCACGGCCATGGCGTTGGCAGTCGCGCCGGCCCCAAGGACAGCAATGCGGTGGAGGCCGTCCAGCCTGCCCAGCGCGGGGATCCAGTCCGTTGAACCAAGCCGGTAGTCCATGACGGACCTTGTATGCCGGGCCGTCTTTTGCCTGCTCCTCCCCCACAGCCAGAGGACGGGCGCGCCGTCGAGAAGGACAACGTCGCTGTTCTCGTAGAACTTCCTGAACTCCGGTTCGGAGTGGAAAAGCGTCACGCTGTGGAGATTGTGTCCGACGACCGTCCTGGTGGTGCCGTCAGCCACGAATCCGTTGAGGACGGCGGTGAGTCCGTCGACGTCCAAGGGCGTGGCGTCCACTCCAAGAACGGGAATAGGTTGCCTTTGCAGTGTCATTCGGCGCTTGCGGGCTTTTCGCCGGCGTCGGACTGCAGAGGAGCGTCAGCAGCGCTGTCGGGCGCCGCGTCCCCGGGGGAAGCATCCTCGGAGCGAGCGTCAGCCGGGACAGCGGTGAGCCCAGCTTCGTCCGCGGCGTTGCCGTTGATGTCGAGAACTCCGGGAACAACCTCGCGCAGCCGCTCCAGGCTGATGGCGCCCTCGCGGACGACGCGCAGCGGCAACGAGGTGGCATCCACGATGGTGGACGGCCGGGCGTCGGTCCCCTCGACCGGACGGAAACCGCCTTCAAGGTAGACCTCAACGGACTCCGCGAGCTGGGAACGCGCTTCAAAGGCTGTCTGCGCCGGAGCCTGGCCGGTCCGGTTTGCCGAGGACACGGCGAGGGGTCCGGTAACGGTCAGCAGGTCAATGGCCACCTCGTCGTCCGGAATGCGAAGGGCAACGGTGCCCTTGGTCTCGCCCAGATCCCAGTCGAGGGACGGCTGCGCGTGGAAGATCAGGGTCAGTCCCCCGGGCCAGAAGGCCTCAGCCAGGTCGCGGGCATCCGGGTACACATCGGTGGCCAGCCCGTCGAGCGCGTTCAGGCGCGGAATCAGGACGGGCGGCGGCATGTTTCGGCCGCGGCCCTTGGACACCAGCAGCATGGTGACAGCCTGCGGGGAAAAGGCATCGGCTGCGATTCCGTAGACGGTGTCCGTGGGCAGGACAATGCACTTCTTCTCGAGGATCGCCCGCCGTGCGTGGGCGATTCCGGCGGTCCGCTCGTCGTCGGCCGTGCAGTTGTACGTAGTGGTCACTGCCTCATTCTTTCATTACTCCGCGGGCGGGAAAGCAAGGACGGCGCTGGTGGCGCGTTCCTTGCCGTTAAGGTCAAAATGCGTGGTGACGTCGGTCCAGAGCTTCGTCCGCTTCAGCATCGTCGATATCCAGCCAGCCTGGACTTCGGCGTGTTCCATCACGAAGTAGCCGCCCGGAACCAGGAGCCGTGCTGCGGAGGCGGCGGCCGCCGTCGGCAGTTCCATGCCGTCCGCTCCCCCGCCGTAGAGTGCTTCCGGCGGATCGTGCAGCGCCACTTCCGGTTCGTTGGGGATGGCTTCGGCGGGGATGTACGGCGGGTTGGAGACGACGACGTCGAACGTTCCGTTGAGTTCCGGCAGGGCGTTCCGCAGGTCCCCCAGCAGCAGGGTGACCCCCAGCGGCCGGAGGTTCTTCGCCGCCCAGGCGTGCGCGAACTCGCTGAACTCCACCGCGAAGACTTCCGCTTCGGGAACCTCGTGTGCGATGGATCCGGCGATGGCACCGGATCCGGTGCCCAGGTCCACCACCTTGGGGCGGACCACGCCGGCACGTTCCAGTGCACGCAGCCGGTCGATGACCAGCTGCACCACGGACTCCGTCTCCGGGCGCGGAATGAACACACCAGGCCCCACTGCGAGCTGGAGGTAGCGGAAGTGCGCCACGCCGGTGATGTGCTGGAGCGGAATCCGGGTGGCGCGCTCGGCGACGAGTTCGGCGTAACCGGCCGGGGCCGAGGCATCGCCAAGCATCATGGACCGCAGCCGCCCCAGGCCCACGCCCAGCAAATGGTCGGCCAGGAGTTCGGCGTCCACCCGCGGGCTGGGGACGCCGGCCTCCGTAAGCAGCTCGGTTGCCTCCCGGACGGCCTCCGCCAGGGACTGGCCAGACAGGGATTGGGCGGGCAGCGAGTGGGCAGGCGGCTCCGGGGTGTGCTCGGACGTCATGGAATCCCCGGGCTCCTAGTCGCCGATGGCGTCCAGCCGCGCCTGCTCGTCCATCTCGATGGCGGACTGGATGACCGGCTCGAGGTCCCCATTCATGACCTGGTCAAGGTTGTAGGCCTTGTAGCCCGTCCGGTGGTCGGCAATCCGGTTTTCCGGGTAGTTGTACGTGCGGATCCGCTCAGACCGGTCCATGGTGCGGATCTGGGACTTCCGCTGCTCTGAGTTGGCGGCGTCGATCTGCTCCTGCTGATGCGCCAGGATGCGGGCACGGAGGACGCGCATGCCGGCTTCGCGGTTCTGCAGCTGGGACTTCTCGTTCTGCATGGCCACGACGATTCCGGTGGGAAGGTGCGTGATGCGGACGGCGGAGTCGGTGGTGTTGACGGACTGGCCGCCGGGACCCGAGGACCGGTACACGTCGATCTTGAGGTCGTTCTGGTTGATCTCGAGCTCTTCGGGCTCATCCACCTCGGGCAGGACCAGGACGCCGGCGGCCGAGGTGTGGATGCGGCCCTGCGATTCGGTCACGGGCACACGCTGCACACGGTGCACGCCGCCCTCGAACTTGAGCCGCGCGTAGACGCCTTCGGCGGGGTCGTTGGAGCTCCCCTTGACGGCAACCTGGACATCCTTGTAGCCGCCGAGGTCCGACTCGGTGGAGGAGATGATCTCGGTCTTCCAGCCGCGGGACTCTGCGTAGCGGGTGTACATGCGGAGCAGGTCCCCGGCGAACAGTGCCGCCTCGTCGCCGCCTTCGCCGCCCTTGACCTCGAGGATCACGTTGCGGGCATCGTCCGGGTCCCGGGGAATCAGCAGCCGCGTCAGCCGCGCCGCCGCGGCCTCCAGTGCTTCCTCAAGTTCAGGGACCTCGGCAGCAAAGTCCGGGTCCTCGGCAGCCATCTCCTTGGCAGCCGCGAGGTCATCATGCAGCGCATGCCACTTGTGGTAGGCCTCCACAATGCCGTTCAGCTGAGCAGACCGCCGCCCCAGCTTCCGCGCCAGCTTCTGGTCAGCATAAACAGCCGGATCCCCCAACTGCGCCTGGATGGAATCATGCTCATCCAACAGGCCCTGTACGGACTCAAACATTCTCAAAACCTCTTTCGACTTGTAACCAAGTCTAGTGATGACAGCAAAGCACGACGGCGGATGGTGAGCTTAACGACGAAGCCGCACGGATTTTCCGCTGGGGAATGGCAACTAAGGGTCGGGCCGAGGGCCCCGACGCGAGCTTGCGAGTGTTGGGAAGGCCCCTACCCGCTGTCGGAGCGTTGCAGCTGACGTACGCAGTACGTCAGCTGCAACGCGAAGGGGCGGGGGCGGAACATCCGCGCGGCACTCACCGCACGAACGCACCTGCGCCCGCCCCTAACTCAGCTACTTGTCGTTATCCGACTTCGCACCAAGCGTCGTCTTCTGAACCTGCATGAGGAACTCGACGTTGCTCTGGGTTTCGCGGATCTTGTTGGTCAGGAGTTCCAGGCTCTGCTGGGTCTCCAGGCCGGAGAGGACGCGGCGCAGCTTCCACATGATCTTGACCTCTTCGGCCGAGAGCAGGTTTTCTTCACGGCGGGTGCCGGAGGCGTTGACGTCCACGGCGGGGAAGATGCGCTTGTCCGCCAGCTGGCGGGACAGGCGGAGCTCCATGTTGCCGGTGCCCTTGAACTCTTCGAAGATGACCTCGTCCATCTTGGATCCGGTCTCCACGAGGGCCGTCGCCAGGATGGTCAGCGAGCCGCCGTTTTCGATGTTGCGGGCAGCACCGAAGAACCGCTTGGGCGGGTACAGCGCTGCGGAGTCCACACCACCGGACAGGATGCGGCCGGAGGCCGGGGCTGCCAGGTTGTAGGCACGGCCCAGACGGGTCATGGAGTCCAGGAGCACCACAACGTCCATGCCCATTTCCACGAGGCGCTTGGCGCGTTCGATGGAGAGCTCGGCCACGGTCGTGTGGTCGTCGGCGGGACGGTCGAAGGTGGAGGCAATGACCTCACCCTTGACGGTGCGCTGCATGTCCGTAACTTCTTCGGGACGCTCGTCAACCAGCACCATCATGAGGTGGACCTCAGGGTTGTTGGTGGTGATCGCGTTGGCGATGGACTGCAGGATGAGCGTCTTGCCGGCCTTGGGCGGGGAGACGATCAGGCCACGTTGGCCCTTGCCAATCGGGGCAACCAGGTCGATGACGCGGGGGCCGATCTTCTTGGGGTCGGTCTCGAGGCGCAGGCGCTCGGACGGGTACAGCGGGACGAGCTTGGCGAACTCCACGCGGTCCTTGAGGTCCTCGGCGGTCTTGCCGTTCACCGAGGTAACGCGGACCAACGCGTTGAACTTCTGGCGGGCGGACTGCTGGCCGCGGTCCTCGCCGTCACGCGGCGCACGGATGGCGCCAACAACGGCGTCGCCCTTGCGCAGGTTGTACTTCTTGACCTGGGCCAGGGAGACGTACACGTCGTTCGGGCCCGGCAGGTAGCCGGAGGTACGGATGAACGCATAGTTTTCGAGGACATCCAGGATGCCGGCCACCGGCAGCAGCACGTCGTCATCGGTGACCTCGACGTCGTCGACGTCGGGCCCCTGGCTGCGTCCCCGGCGGCGGTCGTTGCGGTCGCGGAACCGTTCGTTGCGGCTGCCGTCGCGGCTGTCCGAACGCTCGTTGCGGTCGTTCCGGTCGCGCCGGTTCCGCCGGTTGCGGCGGCTGCCGCCGTCGTCGTCGGCGTCGCGGTTGTCGTCACGGCGGTTATCGTCCCGCCGGGTGTCATCACGGCGGGTGTCATCACGGCGGGTGTCACGTCCGCCAGCTTCGCCGGCGTCACGGCCACCGCGGCCGCGGGCATCCCGGCGTTCGCGCTGTCCGGCTTCGCCCTCCGGTGCCTGCTCGCGTGTCTCAGCACCACGTGCTTCAGTGCCACGGGCCTCAGTGCCGCGGGTTTCAGTGCCACGGGTTTCAGTGCCACGTGCCTCAGCGCCGCGTGCCTCGGGGGCAGCCTCAGCGGGGGCAGCGGGTGCTTCGGCGGGAGCCGTTGCGGCTGCTTCGCCGCGGCGGCGGTTGCGGGTGCGCGGCTGGCGGCGCTCTGCGCCTTCTGCCTCACCGGAGACTGCACCTTCGGCCGAAGCAGCAACGGGCGCCTCGGGGGCGGACGGTGCTTCAGCGGCAGGAGCCTCGGCGGGGGTTTCCGTTGCGGGTGCGGCAACGATTCCGTCGCTCACTGCCCGGCGGCTGCGGCCGCGGCCACGTGCACGGGTTTCCTGGGCCGGAGCCTCGGCTGCTGCAGCGGCTTCCGGAGCCAAAGCTGCTGCGGCGGTATCGGCAGCCGGAGCTGCCGCGCTGGCTGCAGCGGCCTTCGCGGAGGTCCGTGCCGGCGCCTTGGTGGCGGTGGCGGACGTGCCTGCACGGTGCGCGGAAATAGCCGCCACCAGGTCGCCCTTGCGCATGCGGGATCCGCCGGAGATACCGAGCTGGCTGGCGAGGGCCTGCAGCTGGGCGAGCTTCAGGCCGGCAAGGCCGCTGCTCTTGGCGGGTGCTTCCGTCAACGATCCGGAAGCAGAAGATGATATGTCCACAGCTGGCGACAGCTCAGTGGTTTCGGTCACGAAGGATCCTTCCCCCTCGACGGCGTCCAGACTGTGAGCTGGACGCGATGATTGGATCTGGGCTGCAGTTCAGATCTGCAGCCGCGATGTTCGGCCTTGCCGGTTGGAGTTCGGCCAGCAGGGCCGGATACTGATCACCTTCAAACGCTCCGCATAGCTGGCGGGGCGGCGGACTGGCGGTTCAGGGAACAGAATCACATCTGTAGGTTCCTGGCCAGGCCAAGCAGGTGGCACCGAAAAATATCGCGCAAGTAAGAGATCGAAGCAGCAGCAGCAGATCGAAGCAGATTCTGACCCGGTGACCGGTTAAGGCCATTTTCGGAGTCGGTGACTGCACGGTCTCTTGGCTGCAGGGCCCTCTCGACTGCAGAGTCGCCGTCTGGCTGCATCAATGAATGCTGTGATGGCTCAGTGAATGCGGTGCTGACTGCGGAGACTGCATGCGGTGTTACCGCCGGTGCACTCCCACTTTAGCACCTTCGACGTCGACTGCCAGCTTCATCACACGCCAGTTGATGTCCGGAGTGTTTGCCTCGGAAAACGACGCAATGAATTCCAGAACCTCGGCGGCCTCGGCCTCGCCGTCGGCCAGGACCAGAACCGTGGGACCGGCTCCGGAGACAACGGCAGCGTGGCCGGCAGCGCGCAGGGCCCGGATAAGGGCCGCACTGGGCCGCATGGCCTCCGCGCGGTAGCTCTGGTGCAGGAAGTCCTCGGTGCCGGCGAGCAGGAATTCAGGCTTCTGCGTCAGGGCATGGATGAGGAGTGCTGCACGGCCGGAGTTCATCGCCGCCGCGTGATGGCCGATGGATGCAGGCAGCAAAGCGCGCGCTGCCTCGGTGGAGAGCTCGAAGTCCGGAACTGCCACGATCGGGATGACGGCAGCGTCCACGGTGGCGCACGTGGTGCTGTACTGGTCACTGTCCTGCCAGGACAGCGCCAGTCCGCCGTAGATCGCCGGAGCGACGTTGTCCGGGTGGCCTTCCATCTCGCTGGTCAGCTGCAGGATCCAGTTCCGGTCCTGCTGCTCCCCCGCCGGCAGCAGCGCGTTTGCGGCAGTCACGGCTGCCACCACTGCGCACGCCGACGAACCCAGGCCACGGCCGTGCGGATTGACGTTTTCCGCCGTGATCTTCAGGCCCGTGTGGCGGTAGCCCAGCCGCCCGAAGGCGGCATTCATCGCCCGGACCACCAGGTGGCTGGCGTCCCGGGGAAGAGAATCCGCACCCTCACCGCTGAGCTCAAAGACCAACTCGTCGGTGTCGAGGCTCTCCACGGTAAGGGTGTCGTGCAGCGTGAGTGCCAGCCCGAGGCTGTCATAGCCGGGACCGAGGTTGGCGCTGGTGGCCGGTACGCGGACCGTCACCTGCTGCCCGGCCTTGATGGCGGGCAGCTGGGCGGTCTGCGGCAGCATGGTTTCCACTGTTATTTGTCTTCCAGTCCCAGTTCTGCGGCAACGGTGACGACGTCGTTGGACACCTTGACGGGCTGGACATCGCTGCCGTCCTCGGTCCTGAGAGCCCACTGCGGGTCCTTGAGGCCGTGTCCGGTGACAGTGATGGCGATGGTCTTGCCGGCGGGCACCTCACCCGCGGCGTGCTTCTTGAGCAGGCCCGCCACGCCGGCAGCCGAGCCGGGCTCCACGAAGACGCCCTCACGGGACGACAGCCAGCGGTGGGCGGCCAGGATTTCTTCGTCAGTGACGGAATCGATGAATCCGCCGGACTCGTCACGGGCCGCAATGGCGCCGTCCCAGGAGGCGGGGTTGCCGATCCGGATGGCGGTGGCGATGGTGTCCGGTTCCGTGATGGGGTGGCCGGCCACGAACGGCGCGGCGCCAGCGGCCTGGAAACCCCACATGGCGGGGGTCTTGGTGGCGACGGGAGCAAGCGTACCGGCAGTTTCGGACTCGAACGGGGCTGCGTACTCCTTGTAGCCCTTCCAGTAAGCCGTGATGTTTCCTGCGTTGCCGACCGGGAGCACGTGGATGTCCGGGGCGTCGCCCAGGGCGTCGACGATCTCGAAGGCGCCGGTCTTCTGGCCCTGGATGCGGGCCGGGTTCACGGAGTTGACCAGGAAAACCGGGTAGGACTCGCCCAGCTTGCGGGCGATGTCCAGGCAGTTGTCGAAGTTGCCGTCAACCTGCAGGAGCGTGGCGCCGTGCGCGATGGCCTGGCTCAGCTTGCCCATGGAGATCTTGCCTTCGGGCACCAGCACGGCACACGTCAGGCCGGCGGCGGTGGCGTATGCCGCGGCGGAAGCTGACGTGTTTCCGGTGGAGGCGCACACCACGGCCTTGGCCCCGGCCTCCACGGCCGCGGTCATGGCCATGGTCATGCCGCGGTCCTTGAAGGAACCGGTGGGGTTCATGCCCTCGACCTTGAGGTAGACCTCGGAGCCGGTCAGCTCGGACAGCTTCTGGGCATAGACCAGGGGCGTGCCGCCCTCGCCGAGGGTGATGACCCTGGTGGCCGCTGTGACGGGCAGACGGTCAGCGTATTCGCGGATGACACCGCGCCATTGGTGAGCCACTTAAGCTCCTTCTACCCGCAGTACGGATGTAACGGAATTGATCACGTCGAGGGCCTTCACGGCCTCGACGGTTGCTGCCAGTGCAGCTTCGCTTGCGCGGTGGGTGACGATCCGCAGCTCGGCCGATTCCACGTTGGAGTCGGCATCGCGGTGGATGGTCTGGCGCATGATTTCGATGGAGACGCCGTGCTCGGCGAACAGCTGCGCGATCTTCGCCAGCACGCCGGGCTGGTCCGCAACGTCCAGGCCGATGTAGTAGCTAGTGGTAGCCTCATCGATCGGCAGCGCCGGCACGTGGCCGGTGGTGGACTCGATGCGTCCGGGACCGCCCAGGACGATCCGGCGGGCGGCGGAGACGAGGTCGCCCAGCACGGCAGACGCCGTCGGGGTTCCGCCGGCACCCTGGCCGTAGAACATCAGCTCGCCGGCGCTCTCCGCCTCGACAAAGACAGCGTTGAAGGCACCGCGGACAGCTGCCAGCGGGTGTTCGCGCGGCAGGAGCGTCGGGTGGACGCGCACCGAAACTCCCTCGCTGCCGGCTGTTTCCGTGCCGGTGGCGGTGATTTTCTCGGCGATGGCCAGCAGCTTGATGACAAAGCCAGCTTCCTTGGCGGCGGCGATGTCGGCGGCGCTGACGCGGGTGATGCCCTCGCAGTAGACGTGCTCCAGGTCGAAGCGGGTGTGGAAGGACAGGGACGCCAGGATGGCGGCTTTGGCCGCGGCGTCGTGCCCCTCGACGTCGGCGGTCGGGTCAGCTTCGGCGTAGCCGAGCCGCTGGGCCTCGGCGAGTGCGTCGGCGAACTGTGCGCCGGTGGAGTCCATCTGGTCGAGGATGAAGTTGGTGGTGCCGTTGACGATGCCGAGCACGCGGGTGATGCGGTCACCGGAGAGGCTGTCCCGGATGGGGCGCAGGATGGGGATAGCGCCTGCGACGGCGGCTTCGTAGGACAGCTCGACGCCGGCCTTGTCCGCCTCTTCGTAGAGTGCCGGGCCGTCGGCGGCAAGCAGGGCCTTGTTGCCCGTGACCACGCTGGCGCCGTTCTGGATGGCGGAGAGGATCAGCGAGCGGGCAGGCTCGATGCCGCCCATGAGCTCGATGACAAGGTCGGCCTCTTTGACCAGGGTTTCAGCGTCGGTGGTGAAGAGGTCGCGCGGGAGGTCCACCTCGCGCTCGGCGTCGAGGTTCCGCACCGCGATGCCGGCCAGTTCCAGGTGTGCGCCGGTGCGCGGCGCCAAGGTGCCGGCGTCCTCAATCAGAATCCGCGCCACCTGAGCCCCGACGTTGCCACAGCCCAGCAGGGCCACTTTCAGGGTTCGCAATTCGGTCATTCAGGCTCCCATGTCGCGGTTCAGCAGATCTTCTTCGGTTTCCCCGCGGACAATCAGCCGGGGAGATCCGTCGCGCACAGCGACAACGCCCGGCCGGGCCAGATAGTTGTAGTTGCTTGACAGGGCCCAGCAGTAGGCGCCGGTCCCCGGTACAGCGAGCAGATCACCGGCTGCCACGTCCTCGGGCAGATATACATCTCTAACAACTATGTCGCCGCTCTCGCAATGTTTGCCCACTACGCGGGACAGCTGCGGGGCCGCTGCGGAGGTCCGCGACGCGAGAATGGCCGAATAATCCGCGTCGTACAGCACCGGACGGGCGTTGTCGCTCATGCCGCCGTCCACTGACACATAGCGGCGCGGGTGCGTAACGTTTTTAGCGGTATTTTCAGCGGCTGCGCCATCGCCGGCCGCCGGGGCGTCCACGCGGACGGTTTTCAGCGTGCCCACCTCGTACAGCGTGAAAGTACTGCTGCCCACGATTGCCCGGCCGGGCTCGATGGAAATCCGGGGTGCATTGATGCCAAGTTCGGAGCACTTGGAACGTACGACGGCGGCCATCGCCTGCGCGATGTCGGCTGCGGGCCGGGGCGTGTCCACCGGCGTGTAGGCAATGCCGTAGCCGCCGCCGAGGTCAAGCTCGGGAAGGGTGATGGAATATTTGGCCTGCACGGCAGCCAGGAAGGTCAGGAGCTTCTGGGCGGCCAGCGCAAAGCCGTCCGGCTCGAAGATCTGCGAACCGATGTGGCAGTGCAGGCCCAGCAGCTCGACGCCGTCGTAGGACGTTGCCGCGGCAACGGCTTCCTCGGCGGCTGACAGGCCTGCCTCGTCGGTCGTATCCTCCGCCATGGAGAGGCCGAATTTCTGGTCCTCGTGGGCGGTGGCGATGAACTCGTGGGTGTGGGCGTGCACGCCTGGCGTCAGCCGCAGCATGACCTTGGCGGTCTCGCCGCGGCCGGAGGCGATCTTGGCCACGCGCTCCAGCTCGTCAAGGCTGTCCACAACGATGCGGCCAAGGTTCATGTCCAGCGCCCGGTTGATCTCGGCGTCGGATTTGTTGTTGCCGTGCAGCGAAAGGTGCGCACCGTCGATGCCGGCGCGTGCGGCGACGGCAAGTTCGCCGCCGGAACAGGTGTCCAGCCGCAGGCCTTCTTCGGCCACCCACGCCGCCACTGCGGTGCAAAGGAAGGACTTGCCGGCGTAATAGACATCCACTCCCCCGCAGATGTCGGCGAAAGCGTCGTCGAAGGCATCCTTGAAGGCGCGGGCGCGCGCCCGGAAGTCCGATTCGCTCATGACGAAAAGGGGCGTGCCGAACTGTTCCTTGAGGTTGCTGACCGGAATGCCGTCAATGGCAAGTTCGCCGCCGGCGTTCCGCTCCACGCCGCCGGCCCACACGGGGGTATGGAGGGCGTTGAGGTCCGCGGGGACAGCCAGCCACTCCGGAGCCAGCGGCGAGGCAGCACTGCGGTTGCTGGTTTCCTGCACGTCGATCACATCCGTTCCGGCGCCGAAACGCCCAGCAGTTCGAGTCCGTTGGCCAGCACCTGGCTGGTGGCGTCATTGAGCCACAGCCTGGTGCGGTTGGTGTCCGTGACGGGTTCGTCGCCCATGGGCGCCACCCGGCAGGCGTCATACCAGCGGTGGTAGGCGCCGGCGATGACCTCGAGGTGCCGGGCCACGCGGTGCGGCTCGCGCAGTTCGGCTGCCTTGGCGACGATGGAGGGGTAGCTGCCCAGGTAGGACAGCAGTTCGTTCTCCGTGGCGTGGTCCAGCAGCGAGGCGTCGAAGGCGCTCCGGTCCACTCCGGCAGCCACGGCGTTGCGCGCGGTGCCGCGGGAGCGGGCGTGTGCGTACTGCACGTAGAACACCGGGTTCTCGTTGGAGTGCTTCTTGAGCAGCTCGGGGTCCAGCGTGAGCGGCGAGTCGGCCGGGAAGCGTGCCAGCGAGTAGCGGACCGCGTCCGTGCCGAGCCAGGAGATCAGGTCCTTGAGTTCAATGATGTTGCCTGCACGCTTGGAAAGCTTGGCGCCGTTGACGGAGACCAGCTGACCGATCAGGACCTCGATGTTGACCTCGGGGTCGTCGCCGGCGGCGGCGGCGATGGCCTTGAGCCGGTTGATGTAGCCGTGGTGGTCGGCTCCCAGGAGGTAGATCTTTTCCGTGTAGCCGCGGTCCTTCTTGGACAGGTAGTACGCGGCATCGGCAGCGAAATAGGTCGGTTCGCCGTTCGCGCGGATCATGACGCGGTCCTTGTCATCACCGAAGTCGGTGGTGCGCAACCAGACGGCACCGCCGTCGTCGAACACGTGGCCCTGCTCGCGAAGGCGGGCAACGGCACTTTCGATCGCACCGGCGTCGTGAAGTTCCTGCTCGGAGAAGAACACGTCGAAAGCGACCCCAAAGTCGGCCAGGGTGTCCTTGATGTCCTTGAGCTGCGCCTCGTAGGCCGCGGCCCGGATCACGGGCAGCGCCGCGGCATCCGTCAGTTCGCGGATGTCCGGGTGCCGGGTCAGGACATCGTGGCCCAGGTCGCGGATGTATTCCCCCGGATAGCCGCCCTCAGGCACGTCACGGCCACGCAGGCGGGACAGCACCGAGTTGGCGAAGACGTTCATCTGGGAGCCGGCGTCGTTGATGTAGTACTCGGCGGTGACATCTGCACCGGAGGCGCGAAGCACCCTGGCGATCGAGTCACCCAGGGCAGCCCAGCGCGTGTGGCCGATGTGCAGCGGCCCGGTGGGGTTGGCGGAGACAAACTCCATGTTGACGGTGTGGCCGGCAAGCGCAGCGTTGGTGCCGTACTCGCTGCCCGCTTCCACGATGGCCTTGGCCAGCGCTCCGGCGGCGGCAGCGTCAACCGTGATGTTAAGGAAGCCGGGACCGGCGATTTCCACACCGTCGACGCCGTTGATGTCCTTGAGCCGCGCGCTGAGCAGCGTGGCGAATTCGCGCGGGTTGGTTCCGGCCTTCTTTGCCAGCTGCAGGGCGATGTTGGTGGCCCAGTCGCCGTGCTCCCGGTTCTTCGGTCGCTCCACCAGGACGGAGTCCGGTATCGCCGCCTCGGCAAGGGCGATGTCGCCGGCGGCAACGGCGTCTTTTAGGCAGGCGGATATTGCGAGGGAGAGTTCTTCGGGAGTCACACTCCTAGACTACCGGGGAGCCCGTCGTGGCGCGGAATCCGGCGGGGGCCCGCACGGCTCCCCAGCGTCACAGCAAATAGTAGGGAAATTCACAGGAAAACCCCTTAGCCTTTACTGACCGAAGCAATTGTTGAAACATCAACACTAGAGATCAACACTGTCAGCGCTGTCCCTAAAGTGCCCGCACCACGAAAAGAGACCCCGTGAAGCCTTCAATCCGCAAGACTGTTTTCGCCGGCGTGGCCGGCCTGTCCCTCGCCGGAACGGTGGCCGGCTGCGCGCCGTCGGCCCAGCAGCCGGCCGCGCAGGAGACCGAGCCCCGGCCGGCGGCTTCCGCGGCAGCCGGTTCCTCGGCGGGCGCCGCAGCCGGCTACAAGGACGGGACGTACAGCGCCGACGGCAACTACAAGTCCCCCAACGGCACCGAGACCGTGGGCGTTCAGCTGACGCTGGCCGGCGGGACCGTGTCCGCGGTGGAGATCACCGAGCACCCGTCCAATCCCAACACCCGAAAGTTCCAGGGCCAGTTCGCCGGCGGCATTGCTGACCAGGTGGTGGGCAAGAGCCTGGATAAGATCAACGTCTCCAAGGTGGCCGGCTCCTCACTGACCAGCGGCGGCTTCAACCAGGCGGTCGAAGCGATCAAGGCGCAGGCCCTGTAGGCGGCCGCCATGCCGCATTCGGGCTGGCAGAGCTTCCGCTTTGACGGCATCGGCACCAGCTGGGAAATCTCCACTCCTGCCCCGTTGCCCCCGGGGCTGCGCAGCTCACTGCTGGCCGAAGTGGAACGCTACGACGCCACGTGGTCCAGGTTCCGCGAAGACTCCCTGGTGACGCGTATCGCCGCGGCGCCCGGACAATACGAATTGCCGCCCGAAGCCGCCGGCCTGGCCGCGCTCTACCGGCAGCTTTACACGCTCAGCGGCGGGGGCATGACGCCCCTCATCGGGGAAAGCCTTGAGCGGCTGGGCTACGATCCGCGCTATTCGCTGCAGCCCCGCGGGGAAGCCGCACCTCCCCGTGCCTGGGATGCCGTCATGGAATGGCACGGGACATCGCTGCGGACCACTGCCCCGGTGGTCCTGGATATCGGCGCGGCGGGCAAGGGCCAGCTCGTGGACCTTCTGGCCGAACAGCTAAGGAGTCACGGTGTTCCGGACTTCTTCATTGACGCCAGCGGGGACCTGCTGAACGGCAGCAATGAGAACGGCAGCACTGAGAACGGCAGTCAGGAACCGGTGCAGGTGGCGCTGGAGCATCCCTATGACGCCGCGAAGGCGATAGGAACTGTGCCGCTGGGATCCGGCGCCCTCTGCGCTTCGGCGTCGAACCGGCGGGCCTGGGGAGACGGGCTCCATCATGTCCTGGACGGCACCACCGGGGCGCCCGTCAGGACGGTGGTGGCCACGTGGGCCCGGGCGGACACGGCCATGGAGGCTGACGCCCTCGCCACCGCCCTGTTCCTGGTTCCGGCCGAGGACCTGGAACGGCATTTCCGTTTCTCCTGGCTCAAGGTATTTTCCAACGGCAGCGCGGAGTACTCCGCGGAATTCGAAGGAAGGCTGTTCACATGAGTTCAACCACCTCCCTACAGCAGGCCTCACCCGGCACCGCCCTGGACGCGTACCTGGGCCGGTTCACGATGTACAGGCTGGTGTTGCTGGTGCTTGCCGTGCTGGCTGCCTACAGCCTCCTGCTCGACGCCCTCGGCTGGCTGACCTTCGGTATTCCGAACATGCTCGCCCACCTGGCCCTCTGCCTGGGGCTGACGTACATTTCCAACCGCGCCCTGGCCGTGCTGTTCAAGGTTCAGCCGCACGGGGAATCCTCGCTGATTACCGGGCTCCTGCTTTACTTCCTGTTCTGGCCAACCCAGCTCGGCCCGGCCTTTGCGCCGATGGACCTGGCCGGGGTGGCCCTGGCCTGCGTCCTGGCGTCAGCCTCCAAGTACGCCCTCGCCTGGCGCGGCCGCCATGTATTCAACCCCGCAGCGGCCGCAGCCTTCATCACCGGGCTGACTGGCCTCAACATCGCCACGTGGTGGGCCGGCACACCTGCCATGCTCTGGCTTCTGGTCCCGGGCGTCCTGCTGGTGCTCTACCGGACCCGCAAAACGCTCATGGCTGCAGTCTTTGTCCTAGTGGCAACGGGCGTCGTGGCCGCGGTGCAAATGCCTTCCGGCGTCGACCTCGGAAGTGCCGTGTGGCAAACCATGGCGCAGGGCCCCGTGCTGTTTTTTGCCGGATTCATGCTCACCGAGCCGCTCACCCTGCCGCCCCGGCGCTGGCAGCAGCTGGCGATCGCCGCCGTCGTCGGAATCCTGCTGGCTACTCCCTTCAACCTCGGCTACCTGGCCAACTCCCCCGAACTGGCACTGCTGGCGGGCAACCTGCTGGCGTTCCTGGCGGGCCAGCGCGGCAGCGTCCGGCTGCTGTTCAGCCACTCCCGCAGCCTTACGCCGACGACGACGGAATTTGTGTTCCGCCCCCAGCGCCCGCTCCGCCACTCATCCGGCCAGTACCTGGAACTGGATCTTCCGCACCCCAAGCCGGACGGACGAGGAAGGCGCCGCGTCTTCAGCCTGACCAGCCCGCCCGACGCAAAGCATGTGACAATCGGGGTCGGCACTGCTGACCCGGTCTCCGCTGCCAAGCGCAAGCTGTTGTCCCTCAAACCCGGCGAGGAGCTCATGGCCACCACCGTGGCGGGTGACTTCGTCCTGCCCAAGGGTTCGGACCCGGTGCTGCTCATTGCCGCCGGCATCGGTATCACGCCGTATCTGGCGCACTTGTCCGGCGGGGTGGCCCGCGAGCGCGACACCGTGCTTCTGTACCTCGCCCGGAGCGCGTCGGAACTCGCCTACGCAGCCGAACTGGAGGATTGCGGCGCCCGCGTCGTTGCCCGGCTCGCCGACGGATCGGCGCCGCCGGACTTCATCGAGGACGCCGGCGCGCTGCTTGCCCCGGGCGCGCGGCTTGACGGCCACGCACTGCAGCGGCTGGTGCCGGACATCGGCCAGCGAAGGGTTTTCATCTCGGGTTCACCGGCCAGCGTCGGCTCGCTGCGGCGCGCCGCGCGGCACGCCGGCTCACGCCGTATCCACGTGGATTCATTCGCGGGATACTGATGTAGGGCACGGAAACGGGTTTCGTTTTCCGTTCCGGCCCACCTTCCTGCTAAGCTCTAGGACGTCCGGCCGGGAACGGCAGGATCCCTGGATGCCCTCGTAGCTCAGGGGATAGAGCGTCTGCCTCCGGAGCAGAAGGCCGTAGGTTCGAATCCTATCGAGGGCACAGAAGAAACCCCCGCCGCTTACTGAAAGCGGCGGGGGTTTCTGCGTCTCCAGTGCGCCTGACGCAGAATGTCAGAGGCCGTTCGTAGTGTGAGTGGCATGTTCTGTTCCATTGTTCCGCCGTACATCCTGCGCCGCCTGGCCGCCCAGAGGTCACCCCGGTTCACGGCCGTTGCCCGCGCCGCCAAGGAAGCCCTCCTTCACGTCGGGGCCGTGCATGCGGGCCGCGCGGCGGCCCCGTCGGCCCCTGCCGGCATCAGGCAACTGGAGCCCGGCCCGGTCAACAGGTCCGTCTTCGACGCGAAGTCCGGCGAGTCGCTGCCCGGGCAGGTTGTCCGGAAAGAGGGCGACGCTGCCACGGGCGACCCCGCCGTCGACGAGGCCTACGATGGCCTGGGCCGTACGCACATCCTCTACGCGGACGCCTTCGGGCGGAACTCCATCGACGGCCTGGGAATGCCGCTGAACGCCACGGTCCACTTCGGCAGGATGTACGACAACGCGTTTTGGGACGGCCAGCAGATGGTATTCGGCGACGGCGACGGGGAGGTCTTCGAGCGGTTCACGAGATCGCTCAGCGTGATTGGCCACGAGCTGGCCCACGGTGTGACGCAGTTTTCGGCCGGGCTCGCCTACCGCAACCAGGCCGGGGCCATCAACGAGTCCGTGTCCGACGTTTTCGGCGCACTTGTGGAGCAGTACTTCCGGAAGCAGACCACCGCCGAAGCGTCCTGGCTGATCGGGGAAGGGCTGTTCACCCAGCAGGTTGAAGGGTCCGCTCTGCGCTCCATGAAGGCACCGGGAACCGCGTACGACGACGACGTCCTCGGCAAGGACCCACAGCCGGACTCCATGGACTCCTACGTCCGCACGAGGGCGGACAACGGCGGGGTCCACATTAACTCCGGCATCCCGAACCGGGCGTTCTGCGTCGTCGCCCAGACCCTGGGCGGGAACGCCTGGGAAGCGCCGGGCCAGATCTGGTATGAGACCCTGACAAACGGCTCGCTGAGCCCGACCAGCACCTTCACGGCCTTTGCCAAAGCCACCGCGGCGACGGCGAAGGAACTGTTCGGCGAGGAGTCGGCAGAGCATGACGCCGTGCGCGGGGCGTGGGAGACTGTGAAGGTAAAGCTCTAACCGACGCCGGGACTGCGACAGTCCGCTTCCCGGCGGCCGCGGAAACCCGGGAACCTCGCCATGAAAATCACAGTCGAGCGCAGCGGCGGGATAGCCGCACTCACCCGTGTCTGGACGGTGCTGGCCGTCACGACCAGTGACAAGAGCCGCTGGCAGCCGCTCGTGGAAGCGTGCCCGTGGGACGCCGTCGACGACCCCCGCCAGGCCGCGGATGGGCAGCCGGACCGCTTCATGTACTCCATCCGTGCCGGCCAACGCCGCGCCACCCTGCCGGAGACGGCTGTGACCGGTCCCTGGCGGGTGCTGGTGGAGTCCACCCGGGCAGCAGCTGAAGAATCGGCCTAGCCGGCCGGGGCCATCTGGCCGCGGAAGGCCCGGCGGTAGGACTGCGGACTGGTGTCCAGCACCTTGGCGAAGTGGTGCCGAAGCAGCACGGGATGGCCGAAGCCTGACTGCCGCGCCACCTCGTCAATGTTCAGTTCCGTGGACTCCAGGAGCTCCTGGGCGCGCAGGACCCGCTGGGAATTGAGCCACGCAGCCGGGGTGGCTCCAGTTTCAGCACGGAACCGCCGGGCAAAGGTGCGCGGCGACATGTGCACGCGGGCGGCCAGCTCCTGGACGGGATGCTCCTCGTCGAGGTTCGCCACCATCCACCGGAGGAGTTCCTCCATGGGCTGGGAGCCGCACTCGGGCATCGGCCGGTCGATGAACTGGGCCTGGCCACCATCGCGGTGCGGCGGAACCACCATGTCCCTGGCAATGGCGGCAGCCACGGCCGCCCCAAACTCGATCCTCACCAGATGCAGGCAGGCGTCGATGCCCGCCGCGGTACCGGCGCTGGAGATGATCCGCCCGTCCTGGACGTAGAGGACGTTCTCGTCCACCAGGACTTTGGGGTACTGGGCGGCCAGCTCTTCCGAGTAATGCCAGTGCGTGGTGCACCGGCGTCCGTCGAGGATCCCGGCCCGCGCCAGCGCAAACGCGCCGGAGCAGATCGACATCACCCAGGCACCCCGGCTGTGCGCCGCCCGGAGGGCATCGAGCACGGATTCCGGAACATCTTCCTCCCGGCCGTAGGGCGCCATGATCACCAGGTCGGCATCGGCGGCGGCTTCCAGACCGAGGCCGACGTTCATGGTGAGGCCGGATTTCAGCGGAACTTCCCCGGGCACCGGAGTGCAGACGCGGAAGTCGAACTGCGGCACGCCTGTTCCCCGGTCCGAACGGTCGATGCCAAACACCTCAAAAGCGGTACCGAACTCGAAGATCGAGAAGTTGGGAACCGCGATGATTGCCACTGATTTGAGCATGTTTCCAGTATGGCAGAAATTTGTACTTTTTAGGCATTTCTGCCACTTCTTTCGCTACTTGCAGGGGAGAACCATGGAGACATGGAAATCTTCGGAATCGCCCTTCTTGTCCTGGTCCTCGTTGCAGCTGCCGCCACGGTCGGCGCCATTCTGCGGGACGGGCGCGGCCATACCCCTCCCGAACACTCGGTCCGGGACTGGTCCGCACTGGACCTGCCCAGCAGCAACTACACCATGCGCATCTTCTAGCGGCGCATGGCCCCCCGTTCCCTGGCCGCCCACAACTTCCTTCCACACGAAAACATCGCCCACCCAGAACCACAGTCCCCACCAACACCAAGGACCCGGCGTACGCCGGGTCCTTTTACGCGGCAGTAGACTTGTGGGAGCCATGACTTTTCACATCTCCTACCCCGCCGAGCTGCCGGTTTCCGAGCGCCGCGAGGACCTGATGGCCGCGATTGCCGCCAACCAGGTGACCATCATTGCCGGTGAGACCGGCTCCGGAAAGACCACCCAGATTCCCAAGATGTGCTTGGAGCTGGGCCTGGGTGACAACGGCCTGATCGGCCACACCCAGCCGCGGCGGCTGGCAGCCCGCACGGTGGCCGAGCGCATCGCCTCCGAACTCGGCGTCGACATCGGGCAGGAAGTGGGCTTCCAAGTCCGCTTCACCGGCGAGGTGAGCAGGTCCACCAAGGTCAAACTGATGACCGACGGCATCCTGCTGGCCGAAATCCAGCGCGACAAGCTGCTCCGCAAGTACAACGCGATCATCATCGATGAGGCGCACGAACGAAGCCTGAACATCGACTTCATCCTCGGCTACCTCAAGCGGATCCTGCCGCAGCGCCTGGACCTGAAGGTGATCATCACCTCCGCAACCATCGACCCCGAACGCTTTGCGAAGCACTTCGGCTCTGACGAGGAACCGGCACCGATCGTTGAGGTCTCCGGGAGGACGTTCCCGGTGGAGATCCGTTACCGGCCGCTCTCCCAGCCGGCGGGCGGCCCGTCGGGCGACGACGAAGACAACTCGTCCGACGATGAACTCGAGGAAGACCGGGATCCGCTGGACGCGGTGTGCGACGCCGTCGACGAACTCGCCCTCGAAGCCCCGGGCGACATCCTCATCTTCTTCTCCGGCGAGCGCGAGATCCGGGACGCCGCGGACGCCCTGAACGCCAGAATCCAGTCCAACCGGCGGCTGGCCGGCACCGAAGTGCTGCCGCTGTTCGCACGGCTGAGCCTGCAGGAACAGCACCGGGTGTTCAATCCGGGCAGCAAGCGGAGGATCGTGCTGGCCACCAACGTGGCCGAGACCTCCCTCACCGTTCCCGGCATCAAGTACGTCATCGACACCGGCACCGCGCGCATCTCGCGCTATTCGCACCGCACCAAGGTGCAGCGGCTGCCCATCGAACGGGTGTCCCAGGCGTCGGCCAACCAGCGCTCGGGACGCTGTGGCCGCGTGTCGGACGGCATCGCCATCCGGCTCTACTCCGAGGAGGACTTCGAGTCCCGGCCGCTCTACACCGATCCGGAAATCCTGCGCACCAACCTGGCCGCGGTCATCCTGCAGATGACTGCCATGGGTGTCGCCCGCGGGCCCAAGGACATTGAAAACTTCCCGTTCGTGGAGCCGCCGGACTCGCGCGCCATTAACGACGGCGTGACCCTCCTTCGGGAGCTCGGCGCCTTGAGTGCGCCGCAGGCAGCAACTAGTGCGCCGCAGGCAGCCACTGGCGCTCCCCCGGCGGTCAACGCCGAAAACGGCAAAGGTGGCGGCCGCAACGGCGGCGGCGGGCTTACCGCCGTCGGACATAAGCTTGCCCAGCTTCCGGTGGATCCGCGGCTCGGACGCATGATTGTTGAGGCCGGCCAGCGCGGCTGCGTCCGCGAAGTCATGATCCTGGCGGCGGCGCTCACCATTCAGGACCCCCGCGAGCGTCCAACGGACAAGCAGCAGCTGGCGGCCGAGAAGCACGCCCGCTTCCGCGACGAGAACTCAGACTTCACCGGGTACCTGAACCTCTGGAACTACATCCACGAGAAGCAGCAGGAGCTGTCCTCCACCCAGTTCCGCCGCTTGTGCCGCAACGAATTCATCAACTACCTGCGCGTGCGCGAGTGGCAGGACCTGTTTACGCAGCTCCGGCAATTGGCCCGGCCGCTGGGCATCAGCCTGGACAATAGGCGCCAGGCCGATGCTGTGGGCAACCACGAGGGCATCCACATCAGCCTTCTCTCCGGCCTGCTAAGCCATATCGGCATCCTCGACGAACGCAAGCGGGAATATGCCGGCGCCCGCGGAACCCGCTTTGCCATCTTCCCCGGCTCGGCGCTGTTCAAGAAGTCGCCTACGTTTGTCATGGCCGCCGAGCTCGTGGAAACAAGCCGGCTGTGGGCCCGGGTGGCCTCAAAATTCGAGCCGGTCTGGGCCGAGCAGGTGGCGCCGCACCTGATCAAGCGCAGCTACAGCGAACCCCACTGGTCCACCAAGATGGGCGCCGTGATGGCGTATGAAAAGGTCACCCTCTACGGTGTACCCATCATCGCCCAGCGCCGGATCAACTTCGGCAGGGTCGATCCCGTCCTTGCCCGTGAGCTGTTCATCAGGCATGCGCTGGTCCAGGGCGAATGGAAGACACACCACAAGTTCTTCCACCGCAACCGGGCCCTGCTGCAGGAAGTGGAGGAACTCGAAGCGCGGATGCGCCGCCGGGACCTCCTGGTGGACGACGAAACGCTCTTCGAGTTCTATGACGCGCGGGTTGGCAAGGACGTCGTCTCGGAACGGCACTTCGACAAGTGGTGGAAGGACGCCCGGCAGCAGAATCACACGCTTCTGGACTTCGACGAGGCCCTGCTTCTGAGCGAGGACGCCGAGGCGCTGGACGAGTCCGCGTACCCGAAGACGTGGCTGCACAAGGGGTTCGAACTGCCCCTGAGCTATGAATTCCATCCCGTGGCGCCCGGCTCGACGCCCAACCCGTCCGACGGCGTTACAGCGGAAGTTCCGGTCCTCTTCCTGAACCAGCTGGAAGACGCACCCTTCCGTTGGCTGATCCCCGGCCAGCGCGTGGAACTGGTGACTGCGCTGATCAAATCGCTGCCGAAGCAGGTCCGCAAGAGTTTCGTTCCTGCCCCCGACGTCGCCCGGCAGGCAGTGGCGGCGCTGGAAGCCGATTTCGACCCCGCCGAGGACGAGCTGGAGAGCTCGCTTGAGCTTGTCCTGCGCCGCCTCAAGGGACAGGTCATCCCGCCCGGGTCCTGGAACTGGGAGGCCGTTCCGCCGCACCTGCGGGTGAGCTTCAAGGTAGTGGACACCCGCGGCAAAGTCCTGGACGAGGGCAAGGACCTGGAAGCGCTGCAGGAGCGGCTGGCGCCGGCCACCCGCCGGGCCATCGCGGAGTCGCTAGGCGCAACTCCGGCCACCGCCGGCCCGCGGTCCGCGAAGAAGGGCCAGCAGCAGGGGGCCGCGCAGGACGCGCGGGCACAGGACACACGGGCACAGGACGTTCGGGCACAGGGCGGCCGTCCGCAGCCGCACGCCGGGTTCACGGAGCAGTCCGGCCTGACCGAGTGGCGGTTCGGCGCCATTCAGCGGGAAGCCAGCGTCACCGTCAAAGGCCATACCGTCACCGGATTTCCCGCGCTGGTGGATGAAGGAAAGTCTGTGGGCCTGCGCGTCTTCCAGACAGCCTCGGAGCAGCAGGAAGCCATGCGGGGCGGTGTCATCCGACTCCTCGCACTGCGTGTGCCAGCGCCTGACCGCTATGTCCTGGAGCACCTGAACAACACCGAGAAGCTGACGTTCAGCCAAAACCCGCACGGGTCCGTCTCGGCCCTGATCGCGGACTGCGTCCTGGCTGCGGTGGACAAGCTGACCCCCGCGGAACTCCCCTGGGACCAGGCAGCGTTCGACGCCTTGTTTGAGCACGTCCGGGCGGAGCTGATAGACACCGTCTTCAGTGTTACCGCTGTGGTGGAGCGCATCCTCGCGAGCACGCGCCGGATCCAAAAGCAGCTCAAGGGCACCTCGAGCCTGGCGCTCATCAGCGCACTCAACGATGTCCGCAGCCAGCTTGAACAGCTGGTCTTCCCCGGCTTCGTGGCCCGTACGGGCTACGCCCAGCTGAGCCAGCTCCCCCGCTACCTCACCGCCATCGAAAAACGCCTCGAAAAGCTGCCCGGCAACGTGCAGCGCGATGCGCTCAACATGGCGGCGGTCCAGCAGCTGGAGGACGATTACGACGACGCCGTGTCGGCTCTGCTGCCCAGCCGCCGGGCAGGTGCCGAGCTGACACAGGTGCGCTGGATGATCGAGGAGCTTCGGGTGAGCCTCTTCGCCGTCGAACTCGGCACAGCCTATTCCGTGTCCGAGAAGCGGATCCGGACGGCGTTGAACAAGGTGCTCGCGGCATAGCGTCAGCCGGGTACACCAGCCAGGAATTTCCCGTTCGACGGCGCTGCTGCCGCGGCTTGGGTTGTCCGCCCGCCCCTGCACCCAACTGGGTAGCACTTCACGGCGTTCCCAAGGCCGGGAACGCCCTGAAGTGCTACCTGGTTTTGTTCTCAGGCATAGCCGAAAAAACTTCTTGGATCCCGCCCGCATCCGGCGCCCTGTCGGCCCTTTATTGTCGGTCCCCCTTGGCAGACTGTGTCCATGGAAGGGTTCGGGAATTCAGCACTGACAGCAGCGGCGCCGCGCGTGGTTCTGCACGCTGCCGCGGTTCCTGACGCCTTTATTGCAGACGCCGTTTTTCCTCTTGCCGCGTTCCCCGAGGATGCGTTCCGGGACGACGCCGTTCCCTCCGATGGGTTCGCGGACGACGGGCTTCCGTATGACGATGACCCCCACGCCGCGTATCCGGCATCGTTGCCTGAGGATCCGTTTCCGGAGGTTCTGTTTGCCGACCGTGCTTTCGACGAGGGCCTCTTCGACGACCACCTTTTGGACGACGGCATTCTTAGGGGCAGCGTTCCCTCCGGCGCTGCTGCATCCCCCGGGCCGGTTTTTCCCGGCAGCTGACCTCACCGCTGGCAATGCCGGGCTGATCGACCAAGTCCGAGCGTACGAGAACGTCAAGTGCTGGGCCGCCGGGCAACAGGCGCGGCTTTCTGTGACCTTCGAGGCCAGGCTCCGCCAGGAATCCATTGACAGTGCGCCCCTCGCTCCGGAGGACCTGGGCAAGGGCCGCGGCAAAGAGCAGGGCCTGGGCGCGGCCGAGCAGATCGCGCTGGCCCGGGGCGAATCCCCAAACCGCGGGCGCCGGCTCCTCGGCACAGCCAAGGCCCTGACACAGATGCCACACGCCCTGGCCGCACTGGACACCAGGGCAGCTGAACGAAGAGCGGGTCATGCACGTCGCGAAAGAGACCGCCTGCCTGAGTCCGGCGGACCGGTCTGCCGTCGACGAGGAACTCGCCGCCGACACCGGCACTTTCACCGGAGCCGGGACGCGGGCCATGGTGGCAGCCGTGAGGGCCGCCGCCATCCGCAGGGACCCCCGCTCCGTCGCCCAGCGGGCAAGCCCATGCCGCCTCGGAGCGCAGGGTGAGCCTGCGCCCGGCCCGGACTGCATGACGTATCTGACGGCGCTGCTGCCGGTCCACGAGGGTGTCGCGGTCCTCGCGGCGCTGACCCGGAACGCCGATTCCCTCCACGCCGCCGGAGACCCGCGCTCCCGCGACCAGATCAAAGCCGACACCCTGGTCGAGTGGACCACCGGCACGCCCGGAGGCATCACCGGCATCGAGCTTAACGTCGTCATGACCGACCGCACCCTCCTCCAGGGCGACAGCGACCCCGCCCGGATTCCCGGCTACGGTACCGTTTCCGGAGACTGGGCCCGGAACCTGATGAGCACCGAACAGGCCAAGGGAGTTGAGGAGCTGAAGACCTGGGTCCGGCGGCTCTACACCGCGCCCGGGACCGGTGACCTGGTGGCCATGGACTCGCGGCGGCCTCTGTTCCCGGCACCACTGCGCCGCTTCATCCAACTCCGCGACGACACCTGCCGCACCCCCTACTGCGACGCACCGATCCGCCACCACGACCACATCATCCCCTGGCACGACGACGGCCCCACCTCGTTGAGTAACGGCGCGGGACTGTGCGAAGCCTGCAACCACACCAAAGAACTCCCCGGCTGGAAAGCCCAACCCAGGCCGGGCCCGAGGCACACCATCGAACTGACCACACCCACCGGCCACACCTACCGCTCCACGGCGCCTCCGTTGCCGGGATCTGGACAGTCCCGAGCCGACGTACGCGAAAGGCACGTATCCGAGCATCCCGGCCCGGCCCCGTAACCAACCGGGCGCGCCGTGCCGCAGCCTAGCCTTCCGGAACGAACTCCCCGTAGCCTGCGTCACGGAGGCCTGCGCGCAGCTTCTCGGCATTGGCGTCCAGCCGCGCCGGATCGGGGTTATGCTCGGCCGTGGCGAAGTTGTACTCCGCCATGCTGTTGGACGGCCACACGTGCACGTGCATGTGGTTGATTTCGTAACCGGCCACAATGAGCCCTGCCCGGGCTGCCCCGAACGTGTCCACCTGCACCGCGCCGATGCGCCGCGCCACCTCCATGACCCTGGCCAGGGTCTCGGGCGAGGCGTCCGTCCAGCGGTCAACTTCCTCGGTCGGCACGACCAGCGTGTGCCCGTCAGCAAGCGGACCCATGGTCAGGAACGCGGACACGTCCGGTTCGCGCCACACAAACCGGCCAGGGATCTCCCCGTTGAGAATCTTGGTGAACAGCGTGCTCATGCGTCAGCCCTTTCCGACGGTTCCTGCAGTGTGGATGCATCCAGGACAAAACGGTACTTCACATCTCCTGCGACCATCCGGTCATAGGCGGCGTTGAGTTGCTCGGCGCCGACCAGTTCGATGTCCGAGACGACTCCGTGCTCGGCGCAGAAGTCGAGCATCTCCTGCGTCTCGGCGATGCCCCCGATCAAGGAACCGGCGTACGAGATCCGCCGCCGGATCAGTGCCCCGGGATTGACAGGCGGCATGGCGTCGGAGGGCAGACCCAGCTGGAACAGGGCCCCGTCCCGGCGCAGGGTCCGGAAGAACGGGTTGAGGTCGTGCGGTGCTGCCACCGTATCGATGATGACGTCGATGCTCCGGTTCTCAGCGGCCATCGCTTCCTCATCGCGGGAAAGCACTACTGCGTCAGCGCCGAGTTCCAGCGCCGCCGACACCTTGGATTCAGAGGTGGTGAAGACCTTGACCTCGGCTCCCATGGCTTTGGCCAGCTTGACGGCCATGTGGCCCAGGCCGCCCAGGCCCACGACGCCGACCACATGGCCCGCCCGGACACCGAAGTGGCGCAGCGGCGAGAACGTGGTGATGCCTGCACAGAGCAGCGGGGCAGCCGCTGCAGGGTCCAGGCTTTCCGGGACCCGCAGGACGTACCGCCGGTCCACCACCACCGACGTGGAGTAACCGCCCTGGGTGACCGCGTCCCCGTTCCTGGCGTCTTTGGCTCCGTACGTCCCGGTCAGGCCGCGTTCGCAGTACTGCTCCAGCCCCTCGAGGCAGCTCCCGCATTCCCGGCAGGAGTCCACCATGCAGCCCACACCCACGCGGTCTCCCGGCTGAAAGTCCAACACACCAGAACCGACGCGGCTGACCCTGCCCACAATCTCGTGGCCGGGAACGAGCGGGTAGTTCGGGGAGCCCCACTCCCCGCGGGTGGCGTGAACGTCCGAGTGGCACAGCCCGCAGAACTCGATAGCAATTTCGACGTCGTCGGCTTTGGGCGCCCGGCGGGCTACCGTCAGCCCGACCAGGCCGCTGGTGGCGGATGACGCGCCGCGGGCGGCAGCAAGGCGTCCGCCAAGGGGTTCGGCGGCGGTCTCTTCCAGCGGAATTCGCAGGTTCAGCGGCGGGGGCACGGGGCGTCCAGGAGTCATAGGGCGACGCTACCGCGGCTCCCCGGTGAGTTCCAATTACCGGTTCACTCCGTATCCGGGCGGGCCCCGATACTCACTTTCCCGGATCGGCGCCCGTCGCCACCTGGCGGGAGGCGTCGTTGGACCATTCGGAGAAGGAACCGGGGAACAGCACGGCACTGAATCCGGCGATTTCCAGGGCCGCTATCTGGTGCGAGGCCGTCACGCCGCTGCCGCAATAGACGGCGGTGGCCGTCTTTGCGTCGACCCCAAGGCCCGCGAAGCGCTGCCGCAGCGTCTCCGCCGGGAGGAAGCGGCCGTCGTCGTCGAGGTTCCCGGTGGTGGGTGCGCTGACTGCGCCGGGAATGTGGCCGGCCCGGGGGTCCACCGGTTCGACTTCCCCGCGATACCGTTCCCCGGCGCGCGCATCCAGCAGCACGCCTCCCGCTGCCCAGTCTGCGGCTCCGTCGGCGTCGGTCACCGGCATGCTGCCGTCGGCGAGCGCTACGTCTCCGGTATCCGGCTCCACTGCCCCGCCCTCCACAGGCAAACCTGCCGTACGCCAGGCGGCAAGGCCGCCGTCGAGCAGGTAAACGGTGCGCACGCCGGCATTCCGGAGCATCCACCACGCACGGGCAGCGGAGGTGTTGCCGGCATCGTCGTAGGCGACCACGACGTCGCCGTCGCGAATTCCCCAGGACCGTGCCGCTTCCTGGAAGCGGGCCGGCGAAGGCAAGGGGTGGCGCCCGCGGCCGGGATCCGCCGGGTCCGCCAGCTGGGTGGGCAGGTCCACATACACCGCGCCCGGAATGTGCCCCGTCAGGTAATGGCTGTAGCCCTCCGGATCCCCGAGCGCCCAGCGGACATCGAGCACCACGGTGCGCTGGCCGGAGTCCATCCGGGCATTCAGCCCGGCCACGTCAATGAGGGTGTCCATCTGTCTCCTTGGGTTTGCACCAACTCTAGCCCCGGCTGTCCGCCCCGGTAGGCTGAATCCGTGAGCAGGCGATTCAGTGAACGGGCATGGGCCGATGAGGCTGTCCGCAAGATCAACGCGGAAAACAACCGGTCGGCCGACACCCACCTCTATTCGGTGCCGCTGCCCGGACACTGGGGCGTCCAGCTGTACCTCAAGGATGAATCCACGCACCGCTCCGGCAGCCTGAAGCACCGGCTGGCACGTTCCCTCTTCCTGTTCGGACTGGTGAACGGGTGGATCCACGAGGGCACCACCATCGTGGAGGCGTCCAGCGGCAGCACCGCGGTCTCCGAAGCGTACTTCGCACAACTCCTGGGCCTGCCGTTCATCGCCGTGATGACCCGCACCACCAGCCCGGAAAAGATCGCCCTGATCGAACAGTTCGGCGGCGCCTGCCTCCTGGTGGACCATGCCTCAGAGGTGTACGCGGCAGCGGCCGAGGTGGCTGCCACGAGCGGCGGCCACTACATGGACCAGTTCACCTACGCCGAACGCGCCACCGACTGGCGGGGCAACAACAACATTGCCGAATCCATCTTTGAGCAGCTGGCGCTGGAGGAGCATCCGGTCCCCCGCTGGATTGTGGTGGGGGCCGGAACGGGCGGGACCAGCGCCACGATCGGCCGCTACCTCCGCTATCACCGCCACGCCACGTCCCTGGCGGTTGTCGATCCGGAAAACTCCGCCTTCTACCCCGGCTGGCGGAGCGGCGCTGCGGACTTCAGCACCGGAATGCCCTCCCGGATCGAGGGGATCGGCCGGCCCCGCATGGAGCCAAGCTTCGTCCCCTCCGTGATCGACCACATGATCCAGGTTCCCGACGCCGCGTCGGTGGCCGCCATGCGGCACCTGCACACACTGGCAGGGCTGCACGCGGGGCCGTCCACGGGCACCAACCTCTGGGGTGTCTGGCAGCTCGTGGCCCAGATGGTGGCGGACGGCGAACGGGGCAGCATCGTGTCACTGATGTGCGACGGCGGTGACCGGTACGCCGGCAGCCACTACAGCCCAGCGTGGCTGGCCGCGCAGGGACTGGATCCGCAGCCGCACGAGGACACGCTGAAGGTGTTCTTCGAGACGGCTATCTGGCAGCCCTAAAGCTCCACGGATTCCCGGCTGGAGAGGTGGGTGTATTCGGTTCCGTACCTGGCCCCGATCCGCTTGACGTGACCCTCCACCAGGCCGAGGCCGGTGTCATTCAGGAGCCCGTCGTGGATGGCGAAGGCCCGCTCCGCGCGGACGCCGATGACAAAGTCCACCACCTCGCTGACCTTGTTCCACGGGGCATGGACCGGGACAAGGAGAGTACGCACGCTGATGCCGTCCGGGATGATGAACGAGTCGCCCGGGTGGTACACGTTCTCGTCCACGAGGTAGCCGATGTTGGCGACCACCGGAATCTGGGGGTGGATCAGCGCGTGCTGGCCGCCGAAGCTGCGGATCGCGAAGCCTGCGGCGTCGAACGCGGTTCCCGGTTCCACGGCGTGCACCCGGCCACCGGCATCCGGCGCTTCCTTGCGCACGCTCTGCGCCACGCCCTCCGGTGCGAAGAGTTCAAGCCCGCCATTGTCCGCAAGCGCGGAGGTCACCGCGGGAACATCGATGTGGTCGGCGTGCTCGTGCGTGATGAGGACGGCGTGTGCGCCGTCCAGCGCCTCGGCGGTTTCGGAGAAGGTCCCCGGGTCCAGGACCAGCACCTGGCCATCCTTTTCGAGCCGGACACAGGCGTGCGTGAATTTGGTCAGCTTCATGAAGCAAGCCTAGGGACGGCCCCGATCAGTGTCCACGCGGCTCCGGCTGGTAACGTTAAAGCCTGCCATTACCCGGAAGAAAAGCGAGTTCATTCATGCCACAACGCACCAGCGCTGACGGCAGACCACAGGCACCTTCGACGGCGGCCGGCGGGAAAGAGCAGCGCGTCACCAAGCAGCGGATCGCCGTAAGCGCCGCCCTGGACGAACTCAATGACTTCGTGAGCACCCAGGAGCTGTACCGGATCCTCCAGAACAAGGGTGTCTCGGTCTCCCTGGCCACCGCCTACCGGATCCTGCAGTCACTGGCCGACGAGGAACTCGTGGACGTGCTGCGCAACGGCGACGGCGAGGCCGTCTACCGCCGTTGCGCCGTGACGGTGCACCATCACCACCTCCTCTGCCGCAACTGCGGCAAGGCCGTGGAAGTGGAGGCCCCCGCCGTCGAGACCTGGGCCGCGCGGACCGCGCAGGAGCACGGCTTCACGGAAGTGGCCCACACGGTTGAGATCTACGGCCTCTGCCCCGACTGCTCCGCACGCAAGGCCTCCGCGCAGTAGGAACCGGGCGCAGTAGGAACCGAGCGCACTAGTCAGCGCGCCTACAGAATTCAGGCGGTCCGCATGACCCGGCCGTTGAGGCCGCGCCTGGCGCGGACGGTGCCGATGACCCTGCACACCACGTAGATCAGGAACGACAGCGTGGTGACGTAGGGGCTGATAGGGATGCGGCCCCCAAGGGCGAGCAGGATTCCCCCCACTGTCGCAGAAACGGCGAACACCACGCTGAGCAGGACAACGAGGCGCGGCGAGGACGTCACCCGCAGGGCAGCGGCCGCCGGAGTAATCAGCAGCGCCAGAACCAGCAGGGCACCCACGATCTGGATCGACAGCGCCACGCTGACGCCCAGGAGCACCATGAAAACCAGGGCCAGGGACCGCACGGGAACACCGCGGGCCTCGGCCAGTTCGGGATCAACGCTGGCGAAGCTCAGCGGGCGCCAGATGACGCACAGCGCCGCCATCACGGCCACGGCGGTGCCCGCCAGCACCTGGAGCTGGACGGTGTCCACGGACACAATCTGCCCGGTGAGGAGGCCGAACTTATTGGCGGCCCTGCCCTCGTAGAGCGACAGGAAGAGAATGCCGAGCCCGAGGCCAAAGGGCATGATCACGCCGATGATGGAGTTCTTGTCCCGAGCCCGGACGCCCATGAGCCCGAGCAAGAGCGCGGCCGCCACGGACCCCACCAGGGAGCCGAACACCACGTCGGTGCCGATCAGGAGCGCGAAGGCCGCGCCGGCGAACGACAGTTCGGAGATTCCGTGGACGGCAAACGCCAGGTCGCGCTTCATCACGAAAGTCCCCACGAGGCCGCCGAGGAGCCCAAGCACCGCACCGGCCCACAGCGAGTTCTGCACCAGCACCAGCAATTCGCCGTAGTTCTCGAAGTTGAACACAGACTGCAGGATTGATTCCAGATCCATCAGGAGCCCTCCCCGGCAGCGGCGTGCGCGTCGTCATGATGGTGGGTGGTGGCGTCGGGCAGACCGACGACGACGATCCGGCCGTTGGCATGGATCACTTCCACGTTGCTGTCGTAAAGGTCGGAGAGGACCTCGGTGGTCATGACCTCGTGCGGCGTTCCCACGCTGAACCGGCCGCCTGCCAGGTACAGGATGCGGTCCACGTAATCGATGATCGGATTGATTTCGTGGGTCACGAACACCACGGCGCTCTTCCGGTCATGGCACTGCTTGTTGATGAGTGCGCTGACGGCCTGCTGGTGGTGGAGGTCCAGCGACAGGAGCGGCTCGTCGCAGAGCAGCACCTTCGGGTCGGTGGCAAGGGCCTGGGCCACGCGGAGACGCTGCTGCTCACCGCCGGACAGCTGCCCGACGGGGACTTTGGCATAGTCGCTGGCCCCAACCAGGTCCAGCAGTTCATCGATCCTGCGGTTGGCTTTGGCCGTACCCAGCCGGATTCCCCAGCGGTGCCCGTCGACGCCCAGGCCCACCAGGTCGCGGGCCCGCATGGGGGTGTCAGGCAGGAAGGGCTTCTGCTGCGGGATGTAGCCGATCAGCCGGCTGCCCCGCTCTACAGGATGGCCGCCGAGGCTCGCGTGACCGGAGTGCAGCTCCTGCAGCCCCAGCAGGACCTTGAGGAAGCTGGTCTTGCCACTGCCGTTTGGCCCCAGCACTGCGAAGAACTCCCCCGGATTGATGTCCAGGTTCAGGTCTTCCCAGAGCGCGCGCCGGCCGAACTTCAGGGACGCCTGTTTCAGGCTGATGACTGGGTTCAACGCTGGCTCTTCAGGGCTTTGCTGACGTTTTCCACGTTGTCCGCCATCCATTCCAGGTAGGTCTTGCCGTCCGGAAGTGTTTCAGTGAAGTCCACCACCGGCGTTCCCGCGGCGCTGGCGGCGTTTTTGACGGCCTGGGTCTGCGGGCCTTCTGTCTGTTCGTTATAGGCGAGGAAACTGGTGTCCCTTGCGGCCACCGCCGAGGTGGCAGCCTTCAGGACGGCCGGCGGAACGTCGGCGCCTTCCTCCACGGCGGCCGTGTACTCGGCAGGAGTGCGGTTCTCAAGTCCCGCCGCTTCCAGCAGGTAGAGGGGCACCGGTTCGGTCACGGCGACGCCGGCACCGCCGTGCGAGGTCTTCATTGCGGAAATCTTACTCTCAAGCTTTGCGAGACCGGACTTGAACTCGGCGGCGTTGGCAGTGAACTGGGAAGCTGACGCGGAGTCGAGCGCGCCGAGCCGGGCCGCCACGGCGTCGGCGAGATGTGTCATGGCATCAAGGCTGTACCAGACGTGCTCGTTGAAGTTGCCGTGGTCATGGACGTGCCCGTCCTCCGCGTGGGCGGACTCTGAGTGGGCGGAGGCCGGGCCAGCCGGTTCCGGGCCCAGACCGGACACGTCTACGGCACTGATGATGTTCTCATGCGGCACATTGCTGTCATCCGCCAGGGTGTGGATGAAGTCGTCGTAGCCGCCCCCGTTTTCCACCACCAGCTTGGCCTTGGATACGGTCAGCCGGTCCTGGGCGTTGGCCTCGTAGGAGTGCGGGTCCTGGCTCGGACGCGAGATGATGGCCGAGACATTGACCTTGTCCTTGCCGATGGCCTCAACGATGTCCCCGTACACATTCGTGGACGTTACGACGGTAATGCGGCCGCCGGCGTCTGCACTTGGAGTAGAGGCCGCCGGCGAACCACAGCCGGTGAGGAGCAGGCCGAAGCCGGCCACGGCGGCGGTCAGGAAGATGCGGGCGTTGCTGGGCACGGAAATACCTCGGTTCTGGACAGGTCAGGTTGCGGGGAGGGGCAACCCCTCATCGAGTGTACCGCTAAATAGGAATGATTCCTATTTAGAAAACGCCACGGCGGACTCGGCCGGGGCACCCTCGCGGCTATTCGCCGTCGGGACTGCCCAGCCGCCGGATGCCCTTGGCCTGGGTCGCATCCCGGATCTCCCCCACGAGCTGCTCGATCACGTCTTCCAGGAACAGCACTCCTTCGGTCTGGCCGCCCGGCCCGATGACGCGCGCCAGGTGCGAGCCGGAGCGCTGCATCACGGACATCGCCTTTTCTATCTCGTCGTCGCGCGAGAGGTTGGCCAGCGACCGGATGCGGCTCTCCGCGATGGGCAGCTCATAACCGGATTCCGGGATGGCAAGCACATCCTTGATGTGGAGGTAGCCGGCCAGCAGGCCGTCGTCATCCAGCATCGGGAAGCGGGAGAAGCCGGTGCGGCTGACAGCTTTTTCAAACTCCAGCGGGGAGGTCGATGACCTCAACATGACCAGCCGTTCCAGCGGGACCATGACACTGCCGGCGGTGTACTCCGAAAATTCGAGGGCCCCGGTGATCAGGCCGGCGTCGTCATCCACCAGGCCATGCCGCGTGGACTCCTGCACGATGGACTGAACCTCCTCCAGCGTGAACGTGGAATTGACCTCGTCCTTGGGCTCGATGCGCATCAGCTTCAGGATGTGGTTGGCGGACCAGTTGAGCGCCGCGATGACCGGGTTCACGATCCGTGCAATGAACATCAGCGGCGGAGCCAGGAGCAGCGCTGCCTTGTCGGCAACGGAGACGGAAATGTTCTTGGGGACCATCTCCCCGAACGTCACATGCAGGAACGTCACCAGCATCAGGGCCACAGCGAACGCCGAGACGTCGGCAATCTCCGTCGGCACCCCCAGCCCGGCAAGAGGCACAGCCAGCAGGTGGTGGATCGCCGGCTCCGCGACCAGCAGGATCAGCAGCGAGCACACGGTGATACCCAGTTGGGCGCATGCCAGCATCAGTGAGACGTTCTCCATGGCCCGCAGCGTGGTCTGCGCGCGGAGGACGCCCTCGTCCGCCAGCGGCTCAATCTGGCTGCGGCGTGCGGACATGACCGCGAACTCCGCAGCCACAAAGAAGGCGTTGCCCAGGAGCAGCACCACCAGCCAGATCAGTCCTGCCCAGTCGCTCATGACCGGCCGCCGTTCCCGGACTTGCCGTTGCCGGGCTTGCCGCCGTTCCCGGATTTGCCGTGATTGGCGGCGCTGTCCCTGGGCTCATGGTGTGGCCGGAAGCAGATCCGGTCGATGCGCCGGCCGTCCATCCTCGTAACACTGAGCGTTCCGCCGCCCGCCTCCACGGTATCCCCAACCTCGGGAATCCGGCCAAGCTCGCTCATGACATACCCGCCCACCGTCTCGTAAGCGGCCTCGTCGGGAACGGCGAGGCCCGGAATCTGTTCCGAGAGCTCGTCCGGCCGCATCAGGCCCGGGAAGTACCAGTCACCAGAGGCGCTTTGCAGCAGCCCCGGCCGGACCTTGTCGTGCTCGTCGGCCACTTCGCCCACGATTTCCTCGACCAGGTCCTCCAACGTGGCGATGCCGGCAGTTCCGCCGTACTCGTCAAGCACCACGGCCAGCTGCAGGTTCCCTTCCCGCAGTTCGGCCAGCAGGGCGTCCAAGTGGATGGTTTCGGGCACCCTGAGGACGTCCGTCATGATGGCGCCCGCCTCAAGGTTCCGCCGCCGGTTCGGGGGAACTGCGATGGCCTTCTTGACGTGCACCAGCCCGCGGATATCGTCCGCAGACTCACCAATGACGGGGAACCGCGAATACCCGCTGCGGCGGGCCGCGTCGATGATGTCCGAGACCCGCTGGTCGGCGTCGATGGTTTCAACGCGGATGCGCGGTGTCATCACGTCAGCGGCGCTGCGGCCCGAGAAGTTCAGCGTGCGGGCAATGAAGTTCGCGGTCCCGGGATCGAGCGTGCCCATGGCCGCGGACCTGCGTACCAGGGAGGCAAGCTCCGCCGGCGTGCGCGCCCCGGAGATCTCCTCCTTGGCCTCCAGCCCGAAGATGTTCAGGACCTTGTTCGAAAAACCGTTCAGGACCACGATGGCGGGCTTAAAAATGGCGGTGAAGACCAGCTGCGGCCGCGCCAGGGCACGGCCGATGCGGAACGCCAGGGCTATGGCCATGTTTTTGGGAACGAGCTCGCCCAGGAGCATCGAGAGCCCCGTTGCTATGACCATCGCGACCACAAGGGAGACGGAACCGGCCACCGGCTCGGGGATCCCGACGGCGGCAATGGGCGCCTCGAGCAGCGCCCCGACGGAGGGCTCCATGACGTAACCCGTCAACAGCGTGGTCATGGTGATGCCGAGCTGGCAGCTGGACAGCTGCGTGGACAGGGATTTCAGGCAGCTGAGCAGCGGCACTGCGGCGGCGTCGCCGTCGTCAACGGCACGCTGCACCGTGGGCTGGTCCAGCGCAATAAGGGAAAATTCGACGGCGACGAAGAAGCCTGTTCCGAGGATGAGCAGCAGTCCGGCCGCGACAAGGAGCCACTCCATCATGGGCCAGCCGGAAGTATTCGGCTGCAGTGGCCCGGGCCAGTGGGTTTGCCGGCGCTGTGGTCGGGCTGTGCGGCGCTGACCGCGCTCCGCTGAAGCCCCCCAGGCCGGCACCTGGATTTACCGTCCATGGCACCTATATCTACTGTCCATAAGGATTGCAGTCTACAGGAGCAACGCACGGCCACAGAGGACTGAAGGGGCTCATCCGGCCCGTCCGGAACGGCCGTCCGGGCACGGTGGAAAAGGACACTGTTCGGGGCTCGTTTGAACGCCATTTCGCCATAATTCGGGCGGTACATGATTTGGGTCACCCTTATTGGCAGTTAACCCTGAACGGTCATTAGACTGGCAAAGGTCTGGGTTCATAGGACACAGAAACTGGTTCGATCGTTGTGCCGTGGCACCTTAGGCGACCAGAGGGAAATCAAACTCATGGAAGAGGCGTATTTCAAGTGCCAGAGCAGCCTAGCCACCGTCTGCCAGAGGAATTTGGTGGAAACGAGTGGCTCGTTGACGAACTGTACGAGCGTTACCAGCAGGACAAGAACACGGTTGATGCCAAGTGGTGGCCGCTGTTCGAATCATTCGACAGCGGCAGCGGTCCATCTTCCAACGGCGTGCCGGCAGTGACGTCACCGGCGGCCAATCCGGCTACCCGCGAACTGCCTGTTGTCACTCCCCCGGCGCCCACAAAGGCACCGGCATCCGCTACTCCCGCGGCCCAGGCGCCTGCGGCAGCTCCGGCATCGGCGCCGGCGGCAGCCCCCGCCCAGCCCGCACCTGCCAAGAAGGCTCCGGCAACGGTAGCCCGCGACGGCGCGAAGAAGACCGAGGCGGGCACCGGCGCCCAGCCTATCCCGGCCCAGCTGCCGAAGAACGTCAAGGCTCCCACCGCCCCCGAGGAAGACGTCGTATCCGTCCTCCGCGGACCGGCCAAGGCCATTGCAACGAACATGGTCACCAGCCTCGAAGTGCCCACGGCCACCAGCGTCAGGGCGGTCCCGGCCAAGCTCCTGATCGACAACCGGGTTGTCATCAACTCCAACCTGGCCCGTGCCCGCGGCGGCAAGGTGTCCTTCACCCACCTCATCGGCTACGCCGTTGTCCGGGCGCTGTCCCAGTTCCCGTCCATGAACGTGTACTACGACGAGGTCGACGGCAAGCCCGTCGCGGTCCAGCCGGCACACGTGAACTTCGGCATCGCCATTGACATGCCCAAGCCGGACGGCACCCGCCTTCTGATGGTTCCCAACATCAAGAAGGCCGAAACCATGAACTTTGCGGAGTTCTGGCACACCTATGAGGACCTCATCAAGCGTGCCCGCAACGGCAAGCTGACGGCAGACGACCACGCAGGCACCACCGTGTCGCTGACCAACCCGGGCGGCATCGGCACCGTGCACTCCGTGCCCCGCCTCTCGAAGGGCCAGGCCGCCATCATCGGCGTCGGCGCCCTCGACTACCCGGCCGAATGGCAGGGCGCCAGCGAGAAGATCATTGCCCAGAACGCCATCAGCAAGATCCTCACGCTGACCTCCACGTATGACCACCGCGTCATCCAGGGTGCAGGCAGCGGCGAATTCCTCAAGCTCGTCCACTCCCTGCTCCTCGGCGCGCAGGACTTCTACGACGAAATCTTCGAAGCGCTGCGCATCCCGTATGAGCCTGTGCGCTGGAGCCCGGACCTGCAGGTGGACCCGGCCGACCAGATCAACAAGGTCGCCCGCATCCAGCAGCTGATCCACTCCTACCGCGTGCGCGGCCACCTCATGGCGGACACCGATCCCCTCGAGTATGTCCAGCGCAAGCACCCCGACCTCGACGTGCTCACCTACGGCCTCACGCTGTGGGACCTCGACCGCGAGTGGCCCACTGGCGGCTTCGGCGGCAAGCCGATGCTGAAGTTCCGCGACATCCTCGGCGTGCTCCGGGACGCCTACTGCCGCACCACCGGCATCGAGTACATGCACATCCAGGACCCAGCCGAACGCAAGTGGTTCCAGGACCAGTTGGAGCACCCGTACTCCAAGCCGAGCCGCGACGAGCAGCTGCGCATCGTCTCCAAGCTGAACGCCGCAGAGGCTTTCGAGACCTTTCTGCAGACCAAGTTCGTAGGCCAGAAGAGGTTCTCGCTGGAAGGCGGCGAGTCGCTGATTCCGCTGCTGGACGCAGTCATCTCCGATGCAGCCGACGACGGTCTGGACGAGGTTGCGATCGGCATGGCCCACCGCGGCCGCCTGAACGTACTGACCAACATCGCCGGCAAGACCTACGCCCAGGTGTTCCGCGAGTTCGAAGGCACCCAGGACCCTCGCTCCGTGCAGGGTTCCGGCGACGTCAAGTACCACCTCGGCACCGAGGGCACGTTCACGTCGGACAACGGCAAGGAGACCAAGGTCTACCTCGCCGCCAACCCCTCGCACCTCGAGGCCGTGGACTCGGTCCTGGAGGGCATCGTCCGCGCCAAGCAGGACCGGCTGGACCAGGGACAGGCGTTCCCTGTGCTGCCCATCATGGTCCACGGCGACGCGGCCTTCGCCGGCCAGGGTGTTGTGGCGGAAACGCTCAACTTGTCCCAGCTGCGCGGCTACCGCACCGGTGGAACCATCCACATCGTGGTCAACAATCAGGTCGGCTTCACCACCGCACCGTCCTCCTCGCGTTCGTCCACGTACTCCACGGACGTCGCCAAGATGATCCAGGCTCCGGTCTTCCATGTGAACGGCGACGACCCCGAGGCAGTTGTCCGCATCGGCCAGCTCGCCTACGAGTTCCGCCAGCGGTTCCACAAGGACGTTGTCATCGACATGGTGTGCTACCGCCGCCGTGGACACAACGAGGGCGATGACCCCTCGATGACGCAGCCGCTGATGTACAACCTCATCGAAGCCAAGCGTTCCGTCCGGAAGCTTTACACCGAATCGCTGATCGGCCGCGGCGACATCACCGAGGAAGAAGCCGAGCAGCTGCTCCGCGACTACCAGGAACGCCTCGAGCGCGTCTTCGCCGAGACCCACGCCGCCCAGACGTCCCCGATTCCGATCATCACGGCCGATTCGGCTGCGGTTTCGGACATCGAGCGCCCCCAGGCCCAGCAGTCGGACATCGGAACGAACGCCCCGGCGTCCACGGCGATTTCCGCCGACACCCTCGCCCGCATCGGCAAGGCCCACGTGCAGATCCCCGAGGGCTTCACCGTCCACGCGAAGCTGAAGCAGCTGCTGGAGAAGCGTGAGCAGATGTCCCGTGAGGGTGGCATCGACTGGGGCTTCGGCGAGATTGCCGCCTTCGGGTCCCTGATCATGGAAGGCGTGCCCGTACGCCTTGCCGGCCAGGATTCACGCCGCGGCACGTTCGTCCAGCGCCACGCCGTGTTCCACGACCGCGCCAACGGCAACGAGTGGCTGCCCCTGGGCAGCCTGTCGGACAACCAGGCCAAGCTCTGGATTTACGACTCCCTGCTGTCCGAATACGCTGCCATGGGCTTCGAATACGGCTACTCGGTGGAGCGCCCCGACGCCCTGGTCCTGTGGGAGGCGCAGTTCGGTGACTTCGTCAACGGCGCGCAGACCATCATCGATGAGTTCATCTCCTCGGCCGAGCAGAAGTGGGGCCAGCGCTCGTCGCTCGTGCTGATGCTTCCCCACGGCTACGAAGGACAGGGCCCGGACCACTCCTCGGCCCGGATCGAACGCTTCCTGCAGATGTGCGCCGAGGAAAACATGATCGTCGCCAACCCGACGACGGCGGCATCGCACTTCCACCTGCTGCGCCGCCAGGCCTACAGCCGGCCGCGCAAGCCGCTCATCATCTTCACGCCGAAGCAGCTGCTGCGCCTCAAGGCCGCTGCCTCGTCCGTGGAGGATTTCACCACCGGCGGTTTCCGCCCGGTGATCGGTGACCATGAGCAGCTGCCGGCGGACGCCGTCGAACGCGTTCTCCTCGTCTCCGGACGTCTGTACTACGATCTTCTGTCCACCCGGCAGAAGACCGGCGACAAGACGACGGCGATCGTCCGCGTGGAGCAGCTCTACCCGCTGCCGCAGGCGGAGATCGAGGCCGAACTGGCCAAGTACCCGAACGCGGAAGTTGTGTGGGCGCAGGACGAACCCGCCAACCAGGGTCCGTGGCCGTTCATGGGCCTGCACCTGCCCACCGCCCTGGACCGGAAGGTGCGCCTGGTTTCGCGCCCGGCTTCGGCTTCCACCGCGGCCGGCTCCATGAAGCGCCACGCTGCGGAGCAGGACACGCTCCTGAAGCAGGCATTCGCCCGTAAGTAGCAGAACAGCTGCCCGGCCGGACGGTGACATACCGTTCCAGCCGGGCAGTTCTGTTTAATCGGCGTGAGTTAATGGACCTTTAGGCTGGCATGCAAACGGTCCGTATCCGGGACACGCCCTCCCAACAAGTGAAGAGGTAGTAGTGGAAGACAGGAAGCTGCGGATTGCGGCTGTTGGAGATGAACTGCTGGCCGGGCTCGGCGATCCCCGGGCGCTGGGATGGCTGGGCCGGGTGCTCGCCCGCACTCCGCAGGACGGCATGACGGTGGAGAGCTTTTCCCTTCCGTGCCCCCAGGAAGGAACCGAGGGCCTGGCCGCGCGCTGGCTCGAGGAGGCCGGCCGCCGGTTCGCCGACAACCACGAGAACCGCCTGGTCATCGGGCTCTCCGGCCGGGACATCGAGTTCGGGCTCTCCACTGCCCGGAGCCGGCTCAATCTCGCCAACATCCTGGATTCAGCCACGCAGAAGCGGCTCGAGGTCTTCGTCGTGGGGCCGCCTCCCACCCTGGATCCGGTGCAGAACCGCCGCCTCGGTGAGCTGAACACTGCCTTTGCGGACGTAACCACCCGGCGCAAGCACCTCTACGTCGACACGTTTTCACCGCTGCTGAACCACGAACAGTGGCGCCAGGACCTCGCCGCCAACGGCGGCACGCCCGGGCAGGCGGGCTACGGGCTGATGGCATGGCTCGTCCTCCACCGGGGCTGGTTCCAGTGGCTGGGGATGGACACCCCGGAGTAGGAAAACCCACTCGCGATATATCTTGATCTTCAGACGCTTGCGGACTAGCGTGTCTTTCACAGTCACGATATATCGCAAGTGGAGGCAATGATGGAAGAGAACTCCTGGACCGTCACCGGCCCGCAGACCATGGACGTCGACGGCGTCTCACACCTTAAGGTGGGCATCGTTCGCGGCAGGCTCGACATCGTCACGCACGATGAGGCAGCCGTCCGGATCGAGGTATCGGACGTGCACGGGGATCCGCTGGCCGTGTCAGTGACCGGCGGCCGCCTTGAAATCCGCCACCAGCTGCATGGGCCGCAGGGATGGTTCAAGAATCTGATGGATTCGGTCAACAACAGCAGCGACAATTCCGTGGTTATCAGCATCGCTGTCCCGGCCGGCGTCGAGGTCGAGGCAGGCACCGTCAGCGGGGACGGACTGGTCTCGGGCGTCCACGGCCGGACACGGCTGAGCACCGTGACCGGATCCCTGCTGGCAGACGGGACCACTGGTGAACTGCACGTCAACACCGTCAGCGGCGAAGTGATCGCCCGCAACCACAGCGGCGTCCTTACGGCCAAGAGCATCTCAGGCGAGGTCACGGCGTCCGGCCAGTTCAGCAATATCCGGGCCAACACCGTCAGCGGCGACATGGGCTTTGACCTGCACGGCTTCACCCACGACTTCGGCGCGAACTCGGTCTCCGGGGACCTCACTGTCCGCGTCCCGCACGACGTCGGCGTGGACATCGTTGCCCAGTCGGCCACAGGTCCGGTGGTCATCGACGACCGGAAGTATGGCCACCCTGGCGGCAAGGTGCAGACCATCTCGGGCCCGGACGCCAAACTCATGCTGGTCCGGACCAACTCCGTGTCCGGGAAGACGTCCATTTTCCACGGCCAGGCACCGGCCACGCCGGAACCGGCGCTCTGATGCCTCCCGTCTTTGCCCACGGCGCGCTCCGGCTCTATCTGCTGGCGCTCCTCGAGACGGGGCCCAAGCACGGATATGAACTCATCAAGGCGCTCAGCGACCGGTTCGGCGGCACCTACTCCCCCAGCGCCGGCACCATCTATCCGCGCCTGGGCAAGCTGGAGGAGGAAGGCCGGGTGTCCACGGAATCCCAGGGGCGCCGCACCAACTACCGCATCACCGCAGCGGGTCTGGCTGAGCTGAACAGCCGGCGCGAGGAGCTGGAGACCGTTGAAAACGACATTGCGGCATCCGTCCGCCGGCTCGCCGATGACCTTCGCCCCGACATCCGCAGCAACATGCGCGGGCTGCGCGCGGACCTCGCGGCCACGGCGGAATCGGCACGCAGCGCGGCCAGGTCGGCGGATCCGGCCGGCCCGGGCCGCTACACCGCAGAAGGGCAGCGCATGCTCAAAGAAGCGGAGATGCTGCTGCAGGCGTTCCGGGACGACATGCGCGCGGAGCTGCGCCTGCACACCAGCGCCCGACCCTTGACACCGGTGGCCCTGGAAACCGTGCGGACCGTGCTGGATCAGGCCCGGGTCTCGATCCGGAACTCACTGTAGGCGCGGTCCGGGCACCGCGTCCCGGTTCCCTGCCCCCACACCGCCGTCGGTTCGCAGCCGGTCCGCTGATATGGGAGACTGGAGGGCAACTCTTTTGGGTAACGAAATTAAGGAGGCCAGCTATGAGCAAGCGTGCACGTAAGCGTCGTGACCGTAAGCGTGGCGGTGCTAACCACGGGAAGCGCCCCAACACCTAAGCCACGGCTTGAACCGAAGCTTAAACGCGATGCCCCCGCTACCAGCAAGGTAGCGGGGGCATCGCGCTTAAGTCATGCAACCGTCAGGCGTCCACCGGCCGTATCGTGTGAATCCGCTGCAGGATGGCGTTCTTCAGGTTTTCCGGAGCAGCCTCGGTACAGGAGCGCTTCACCACTTTCCGAATGACGCACTCCAGATCGTACTGCTGCGTGCATTCAGGGCACTCGTCCAGGTGCTGCTTGATCTCCGCAAGGTCGCTGCGGGTCAAAGCCCCGTCCAGGTACTCGTAGATGCGCTGCATCCTGGTGTCATCGCAATCGCCCAATCCCTGGCAGTCGCTCATTTCCCGTTCTCCTGTTTGTTGCTTTCCGTTGCCGCCGTGGCGTCTGCAGCAGCTTTGAATCCCCGGTCGGCGGCGTAGTCCGCCAGCTCGTCCCGCAGCATTTTCCGGCCCCGGTGGAGCCGGGACATCACAGTACCGATGGGGGTGTTCATGATGTCCGATATTTCCTTGTACGCGAAGCCCTCCACGTCGGCGAAGTACACGGCCAGCCGGAACTCCTCCGGGATGGCCTGCAGGGCCCGCTTGACGTCCGAATCAGGCAGGTGGTCCAGGGCTTCGGCCTCCGCGGACCGCAGACCGCTGGAGGTGTGGGACTCGGCACGTGCAAGCTGCCAGTCCTCGATGGTGTCCGAATTCGACTGCAGGGGTTCCCGCTGCCGCTTCCGGTACAGATTGATGTAGGTGTTCGTCAGGATGCGGTACAGCCAGGCTTTCAGGTTGGTGCCCGGCTTGTACTGGTGGAACGCGGAGAACGCCTTGGTATACGCCTCCTGCACGAGGTCCTCGGCATCGGCCGGGTTCCGCGCCATGCGCATGGCCGCCGAATAGAGCTGGTCCACGTACTGCATGGCGTCACGCTCAAACCGGGCCCGGCGCGCTTCGGCGCTCTCCGAGCCGACGTCGATATCCTCTGCCGCTTCAGCGGCGGGTGACGTGCCAGTCTTCGGGATGCCGTTGGCGGCGTCCTCCTGTATGCCCTGCAGGGCCGGATCCACGGTGCTCATTGCGCTCAAGTCTACTTTGATCGTGGCTGACCGCTTCTGACGGCGTGCCGTGCCGTAGAGTGCCGTGCTGGAGCGTGCCGCCCCGTAGTCCGGGCCGGCGAAGACGTCCGGGCCCGAGAGGGCATTTCCGCCCTCGAGCGCCTGGGCTTCCGGCACCACAAACGGACGCATCCTGGCGGGACTTCGCACCCCCACAGCTTCCTTCACCAAAGTCAATGCTCCATCTCCACTCCGCTTATTAAGACCGCTTGCTCAGGCCCGCGCTCGTGCGGCGGTCCGTGCTCTTGCCGGTTCCGGCCTTTCCCCAGCCGCCGCTGAACACCGGAAACCGCACAGGACACCGCCTGCTGGCTGCTTCCGGCCTGAACTACACAACGACGCGCGGTGGGCAAATATTCCGCAAAGGTGCAAGACTAGAACCGACTCCGCCGCGGCCACCGCGGCTCGGCCATCCAGGAGGAAATTCATGTCCGTTGTCCGCTTTTTTGCCCGGCCGATGCTGGCCTCAAGTTTCATCCTCGCCGGAACGGACAAGCTCAGGAATGCGGACGACACCGCACAGCAACTGTCGCCCCTCTTGCGCCGCGCCTCCGAAGCCCTGCCGTTCCAGACGGACGAGAAGGTCCTGGCACGGGTCATCGGCGGAGCCCAGGTGGGTGCAGGTGTCCTCTTCGCGCTCGGCAAATCTGCGCGCCTGGCAGCCTCGGTGCTGGCCGTCATCTCGGCACTGAACGCCTTCGTTGAATGGCGCAGCGCAGACATCAGCAGCAAGGAGGGCCGGGAAGCCCGCCGCAACCAGCTGCTCAAGAACATCACCCTCACCGGCGGCGTGCTGCTGGCCTCCGTGGACACAGCCGGCAAGCCCGGCCTGGCCTGGCGCGCGGAGCACCTCGCCGCCGACGCACGCAAGACCGCGAGCCACCTTGCCGCGGACGCCCGCAAGACCACCGGCAAGAAGCTGCACAGCGCCGACAAGGCTGTCCGCAACGCCGACAAGGCAGTCCGCCGGGCTGTTGACCACGCGGTGGGGGCATAAGCAGGAATGACGGCTTCACCCATGGGCGCGTCCGCTGAGACCTCCGGCGCAGCTCCGCACTGGCCCGCGCCGTTTGCGGAGCAGCCGGTTGACGCCACCGTCCGCGTGCCGGGCTCAAAGTCGCTGACCAACAGGTACCTGGTGCTCGCCGCGCTGGCCGACGGGCCGTCCCGGCTCCGGGCGCCGCTGCACTCCCGCGACTCAGCGCTGATGATCGAAGCCCTGCGCCAGCTGGGCGCGGACATCCGGGAAGTGCCGGGCGACGGCGCCTTCGGCCCGGACCTGGAGGTGACGCCGATTCCGGCCAACTCCGGCGGTGCCGACGTCGCCATCGACTGCGGCCTGGCCGGAACCGTCATGAGGTTTGTTCCGCCGCTGGCGGCGCTCCGCAGCGGTTCCACCGTTTTCGACGGCGACCCCCACGCCCGGGCCCGGCCGATGGGGACCATCATCGAGGCACTGGCAGGCCTGGGCGTGGCCGTCAGCGGCGACGACGGCGGCATGCCCGCTTCGCTGCCGTTCCGCGTCGAAGGCACGGGGCAGGTCCGCGGCGGCCACCTCGTCATTGACGCCAGCGCGTCCTCGCAGTTCGTCTCCGCCCTGCTGCTGGTGGGGGCACGCTTCGCGGACGGCCTGCACCTTCAACACGCCGGCAGCACCGTACCCAGCCTGGACCATATCAACATGACCATTGCCGTGCTGCGCGGCGCGGGCGTGGTGGTGGATGACTCCACGCCGAACCACTGGATAGTCAGCCCCGGCCCCGTCCGTGCGTTCGACCAGCGCATCGAGCAGGACCTGTCCAACGCCGGCCCGTTCCTGGCCGCTGCCCTGGCGACGGGCGGCACTGTACGGATTCCGGACTGGCCGGAGCCCACCACACAGGTGGGCGACATGTGGCGCAGCATCCTCACCGACATGGGGGCAACGGTGAACCTGCAGGACGGCACCCTGACGGTCACCGGCGGCAGCGAAATCAAGGGGGCCGACTTCGCCGAAACCAGCGAGCTCGCCCCCACCGTCGCCGCACTGTGTGCACTGGCCTCCGGACCCTCCCGGCTGAGCGGCATCGCCCACCTCCGCGGACACGAGACGGACCGGCTCGCCGCGCTCGTCACCGAGATCAACCGCCTCGGCGGCGACGCCGAGGAAACAGAGGACGGACTCATCATCCGGCCCGCGGAGCTCCGCGCCGGCGTCGTGCACAGCTACGCCGACCACCGGATGGCCACCGCGGGGGCCATCCTCGGGCTGGCGGTCAGGGGTGTGGAAGTGCAGGACATCGCCACAACGTCCAAAACCATGCCGGACTTCCCCAAGCTCTGGGCGGAGATGCTCGGACAGCGTGGTGGCGCAGGCGGCAACAGCGCAGGCGCAGACACGGCAGGCGCAGCGACGGCAGGCGCCAACACCGCAGGGACCCCCGGTGGCACGCAGCACTGATTCCTGGGACGAATCCGACGTCCGGATCCGGCCGAACAAGAAGGGTTCCCGGCCCCGGACGAAGGACCGCCCCAGCCACGAGGACGCCGTGACCGGACGGATCATCACCGTTGACCGGGGGCGGTACACAGCTGTCGTAGGCGAGGATTCGGGCAACGAGCGGACGGTCATCGCCGCCCGCGCCCGGGAACTCCGCCGCTCCCCCGTGGTGGCCGGAGACTTCGTGTCCCTCGTGGGTGATGTGTCCGGTGAGCCGGACACGCTTGCCCGGCTCGTGAAAATCCAGGACCGCAAAACCCTGCTGCGCCGCAGCGCCGATGACACCGATCCCGTGGAGCGGGCTGTTGTTGCCAACGCGGACCAGCTGGTGGTGGTAGTCGCTGCGGCCAACCCGGAACCCCGCACCGGGTTCATTGACCGCGCCCTGGTGGCAGCCTACGACGCCGGGATCGAACCGCTGCTGCTGGTCACCAAGGCGGACGTCAAGGACCCCACCGGGCTGCTGGACAACTATCGCCACCTCGACTTTCCGGTCATTATCAGCCGCACCGCCGATTCCGAGGCCGGCGGCATCGACGCCCGGTCCGACGACGGCCTCTCCGCCCGGCTCGACGTTGCCGCCGTGTCCGAGCTCCGCGCCCACCTGGACGGCAAGGTGACCGTGATGCTGGGCCATTCCGGCGTCGGAAAATCCACCATGGTCAACGCCCTGACAGGCGCCGAACGTGCCACCGGCGGCGTCAACGCCGTGACGGGCCGCGGACGGCACACGTCGTCGTCGGCCCTTGCCCTCAAGCTCGCTGACGCCCCGGCGGGAAGCTGGATCATCGACACGCCGGGCATCCGCTCCTTCGGGCTGGCCCACGTCGACCCGGACCGCATCCTGCACTCCTTCCCCGACCTTGAGCCGGGCACCGAGGCCTGCGAACGCGGCTGCAAGCACGACGCCACCGCCGTCAACTGCGGCGTCGATGCATGGGTAGCGGCCGGGCATGCCGGCCCAACCGGAGCAGCCAGGCTCGCGTCCCTGCGCCGCCTGCTGGGCACCGACCCGCGCATGGAGGCTCAGGAAACCAAGGAACTCGGCAGCGTCGGCTAGCCTCCCGCGGCGCAGCCCGGCGGCTGCCTCCCCGCCCCGCCGGGCCTTTGAGGGTAGTTTGGAACCATGACCCAACCCGCTTCAACGTACAACGATGACCTGCGTCTGGCCCATGTGCTGGCCGATTCCGTGGACGACCAGACCATGAGCCGGTTCAAAGCGCTGGACCTCAAGATCGAGACGAAGCCAGATCTGACGCCGGTCACCGATGCGGACAAGGCCGCCGAGGAGTCCATCCGCGGCCAGCTGTCCCGTTCCCGTCCCCGTGACGCCGTCCTCGGTGAGGAGTTCGGAAGTTCCGGCCACGGTTCCCGCCGCTGGATCATCGACCCCATCGACGGCACCAAGAACTTTGTCCGCGGCGTGCCGGTGTGGGCCACGCTGATCGCCCTCGTCGACGAAGGCGAACCGGTCGTGGGCGTGGTCAGCGCCCCTGCGCTGGGCAAGCGCTGGTGGGCGGCAAAGGGCGCCGGCGCCTACTCGGGCCGTTCCCTCGCGGCCGCCACGAGGCTCAAGGTATCCAATGTGTCCAGCCTTGCCGACGCGTCACTGTCCTACTCCAGCCTCGGCGGCTGGAAAGACCGCGGAAACCTCGATGAGTTCCTCCAGCTCACTGAGGAAGTTTGGCGCACCCGGGCCTTTGGCGATTTCTGGTCCTACTGCATGGTGGCCGAAGGGGCCGTGGACATCGCCTGCGAACCTGAGCTGAACCTGTACGACATGGCGGCGCTGGTGCCGATCGTGACCGAGGCAGGCGGCCGTTTCACGTCCCTCGAAGGCACGGACGGCCCGTTCGGCGGCAATGCGCTGGCGACCAACTCGATCCTGCACTCGGAAGTCCTGAAGCGCCTGAACCCGCAGCTGGACGATTTGCTCTAGTTTTTGTCCTGCCGCGCCCTGCGCCTCTTGTGCTGAATATTACGACGGCGGCCGCCCCCTTCCGTGGGCGGCCGCCGTCGTTTATTCGGCCACAGGCCCGATATCCGGGCTACGTAATAATCCGCTTAACATTCCGGACCGGCTTTTTCATCGCCCGTCCGGATGTCCTAGTCTCGTAACAGGTCACGAGTGCCAGCGCTAAACCCCGGTTTGCTGGCCGGCAACCCTCCATTCGCGGTGGGGTGCCCCGGGTGACGACCAGGCCGATCCGGAACGGACCCGGCAAGCGCGGATCCCCGTCACACGGGGTCCTTTCTCAGTGAGGTCCCATGACGACTGCAACCATTTCTTCCACCGAGTCTTCTGCCGCGGACGCGGCCCTGCTGGACGGCCGGTTCGCCGCCGCAGGCCGTCCCCTGGCAGCCGTCACCGGCGCAGAAATACAGGCTCCGCTGATCCAGGGCGGACATGTCCGCTACGCCAACCTCGACTACGGCGCTTCCGCCCCTGCGCTGTCTGTGGTTTCTGCATACCTCAACGAGATCCTGCCGTACTACGCGAGCGTCCACCGCGGTGCAGGCTATGCCTCGCAGATCAGCACGTCCGTGTACGAGAACGCGCGGGACATCGTGCGGGAGTTTGTGGGCGGCCGCGCCGATGACGCCGTCATCTTCACCCGGAACACCACCGACTCCCTCAACCTGCTGGCCGGCTGCCTTCCCGTGCAGGACCACCACCACACCGGCGAGGTGCTGTACCTGGACATCGAGCACCACGCCAACCTGCTGCCGTGGCAGGGCGTGCCGCACCGCAGCGTCGTGGCCTCGGAGACGCTGGAAGCCACCATCGGCAGCCTGCGCGCCGAACTGGAGCACGGCGATGTCAGCCTCCTCGCCGTGACCGGCGCCTCCAACGTCACCGGCGAAATCCTTCCCATCCGGCGCCTCGCTGCCCTTGCCCATGAATACGGCGCCCGGATCGTGGTGGACGCCGCGCAGCTCGCGCCGCACCGCCGCGTCAACATCGCCGCGGACGACGTCGACTACCTCGCCTTCTCCGGCCACAAGCTCTACGCCCCCTTCGGGGCCGGCGTCCTGATCGGCCGCCCCGACTGGCTCGACGCCGGCACTCCCCACCTCGCCGGCGGCGGCGCCGTGAGCGAGGCCAGGCTCGACGGCGTCAGCTGGGCCACCGGCCCCGCCCGCCACGAGGGCGGCTCACCCAACGTGCTCGGCGCAGCCACCCTGGCCCGGGCAACCCAGGTCATCGCTGCCCTGGATCCGCAGGGCTGGCACGCCCATGAGGCGGCCATCCGGTCCTTCCTCGTCGAGGGGCTGGGCAAGATCGACGGTGTCACTGTCCACCAGATCTTCGCCGACAGCGACCCGGACGACGCCATCGGTGTTGTCAACTTCTCCGTGGAGGGCTACGACGCCGGCCTGGTGGCCGCCTACCTGTCGGCCGAACACGGCGTGGGCCTGCGCGATGGCCGCTTCTGCGCGCACCCGCTGCTGAAGCGCCTCGGCCTGCCGTCCGGATCCCTGCGCGCCAGCTTCGGCGTGGGCTCACGGCTCGAGGACGCCCAGCGACTGCTCGCCGGCATCGAGGAACTCCGCCGCTCCGGCCTCGGCTGGGACTACGTGGTGGACGCCGGACGCTGGGTCCCGGCGAACGACACCCGCACCTACCCGGAGTGGGCACCCAACACCCCCGGCACCGCGGGCGCCGCACCCTGCGCGCAGGACTAAGCGCCGCCCCGGACTAAGGCGCCGCCCCGGACTGCTACGGCAGCTGTCTCCGTACGGTAAATTCGAAAGGTAATTTTCGACGTCGGGCTAAGGAGACTGTGCGTGGCACGGGGCGGTCCCAAACTTCATCACGCACGCCGGCAGGAGCTCGGGCAGAGCTTCCAGGACGGCGGCGAGCACTACCACCGCGTCCGTCCCGGCTACCCTGCTGATTCCGCGGACTGGCTCATTCCGGCGGGGGCCCGCACGGCCGCAGACATCGGCGCCGGAACCGGCAAATTCACGGCACTGCTGGTGGAACGCGGGCTGAGCGTCAGCGCGGTGGATCCTTCCGTGGACATGCTGGAGCAGCTCAGCCGTGTCTTTGGAAACAGTGCCTACCCCGCGGTGCAGGCTCTGGAAGGGACCGCCGAGGCAACCGGACTGCCCGAGGCGGCGTTCGACGTCGTCAGCGTTGCCCAGGCATGGCACTGGTGCGACCCGCTGCTGGCCAGCACCGAGATTTCCCGGATCCTCAAGCCGCACGGGGTGCTGGGCCTCATCTGGAACCAGCTGGACACATCCGTTCCTTGGGTACACCGGTTGTCCCGCATCATGCACGCGGGCGACGTCCACAAACCCGACTTCCGCCCCAAAATCGGCCCCGAATTCACGTCCCTGGAAAGCCACCTGACGCGGTGGGAGGATCCCGTCACCCCTGACGACATCCTGGAACTGGCCAAGTCCCGCAGCTATTACCTCAGGGCCAACGACGCCACCCGAGCCAAGGTGACCCACAACCTGACCTGGTACCTGCACGAACACCTCGGGCATGCCGACGGCGAACTGCTGCAGCTCCCCTACCTCACCCAGACCTGGCGGGCTGTCAGGGCGTAACGCCCCGGTGGCAGCAGGTAGGCTTGAAGCTGTGAAGACCAGTACGCCCTCCTCCTCAATCGAGGACTACGTTAAGGTCATCTATTCCTTCACGGAATGGCAGGACAAGCCCATCACCTCCACCCAGCTTGCACAGCGCCTCGGCGTGGCCAACTCCTCGGTCTCCGAGATGGTGCGCAAGCTCAAGGACCAGGGGCTGGTCCTGCACAAGCCGTACAGCGCCATTACGCTCACGCCCCAGGGAGTCAGGCTGGCCCTCTCCATGGTCCGGCGGCACCGGCTCATTGAGACGTACCTGGTCAAGGACCTCGGGTACAGCTGGGACGAAGTCCACGATGAGGCCGAGCAGCTGGAACATGCGGTCTCGGACACGTTCATTGAGAGGCTGGCAGCCCGGCTGGGCAACCCGTCCAGGGACCCCCACGGCGATCCCATCCCCTCGGCCGACGGTTCCGTCCGGATGCCGTCCGCCCACCGGATGATCGAGCTCGACGACGGCCACACCGGCAGGATCACCCGGATCAGCGACGAGAACCCGGAGCTGCTGCGCTACCTCGCAGCAGAGAAGATCAGCCTCGACGCCGACGTCGAGGTGCGCGGCCGCAAGCCTTTCGGCGGCGCGCTGGTTGTCCGCATCGGTTCCCCCGGGACCAGCCGCGACGTTGACCTCGCCGACGAAGTCGCCTCTGCGCTCTGGATCCACAGCGACTCCGCACATCCCGGCTGCCGCATGGCCGGCCTGTAGGCACTGGTGGGGTCTCCCCTGGCCGGCAGCACCGGCGCCGGCCCCATGGCGGGTTCCGGTTACGGCTGGCGGGCCTGGACCGCCGTGGCCGCCGGCGGCCTACTGGGCACGGAACTCCGGTACGTGCTGGGACTGCTGTTCCCGGACCAGCCCGGAGACCTGCCGTGGGCTACGCTGGTCATCAACATCGTTGGCAGCTTCGTGCTGGCAGCCCTCACCACCATCTGGATCGCGCGGCCGCAGACCCCGTTCTGGCTCCGCGCCGCAATCGGGCCGGGTGTGCTGGGCTCATTCACTACCTTCTCCGCCGTCGTATTTTCCGCGGACCAGCTGACCCGCACCGGTTTCCCGGCGTTGGGACTTCTCTACGTGGGACTGTCCGTCCTGCTGGGGCTGGCGGCGGCTGCCGCCGGCTGGCGGACCGGCAGGGTGCTCGGCGCGCCCCGTGCTTTCCGCGGCGCTCCCCGTGGTGTTAAACAGTGACGGCACTCCTCGTGGGCCTGTTCGGCATCGGCGGAGCCCTCCTCCGGTTCGCCGTGGATGGCTGGCTGGCCGGCTTCCCGTCGCCGCGGCGGCACTGGCCCTGGGCTACCCTGGTGGTCAACGTGGCCGGCTCGTTCGTAATCGGGCTGTCCGTGGGCGTCACCGCGGCGTTCGGCCCCGAATGGCACGCTGCCCTGGCCACCGGGTTCGCCGGCGGCCTGACCACGTTCAGTTCCTGGACCACTGCGACGGTGCGGCTGGCCAGCGAACGGCGCTACCTCGCCGCCGCCGCCAACATCCTCGCCAACTTGGTGCTTGGGCTGGCTGCTGCCGCGGCGGGAATCGCGGTCAGCGGCGGCTAGCGGGCACCCGGGTTGCGAATTCCGACGGCGGAGCAGGCGGCACCCAGCAACAGCAGCGCCGCGGTGGCCAGCAGCGCGCGGTGCAGGCCCGGCGTCGTTAGATCGGGACCGACGATGAAGCCCGCAAAGGCGATGCAGACCAGGCCTGCGATCCTCGAAACAGCATTGTTGACCGCTGACCCCACCCCGGCCTGCTTCTCAGGGACTGATCCCAGGATGGCCGCCGTCAGGGGCGCCACCGTTATGGATAGGCCGAGGCCAAAGACCACCTGCCCGGGCAGGACCTGGGTCCAGTAATTCATGGGGCCACCAACGGACAGCGTCAGCAGGAATCCGGCCGCACACAGCACCGGACCGGCGGTCATGAACCACCGCGGCCCGTACTTGCCGGCCAGGCCGCCAAAGAACGATGCCAGCAGCATCAGGATCACCGTCGAGGGCAGCAGTGCCAGGCCGGCGGTGGTCGCCTTCATGCCGCCGACCTGCTGGATATAGATACCCAGCACGAAGAACCCGAGGGAAAAGCCGCCGTAGATCGCGGCGGTGGCGATGTTGCCCCAGCCGAAGTTCCGGACCGTGAACATGCCCAGGGGCAGGAGCGGCGCGGCCGTCCGGGATTCATGGATGAGGAACAGCACCGTGGCGGCGAGGCCCGCCCCCAGCGGCAGCCAGACCTGCGGACTGCCCCAGCCCGCAGTCCCCTGCTCGATCAGCGCGTACACTGGTCCGCCAAGCGCGATGACGGCCAGGAGCGCCCCGGCAACATCGATGCTGCCGGCCGGGCCCGGGACGGCGTCGGCCTTGCGCAGCCTGGCCAGCACGGGCCAGATGACCGCCGCCGGCAGGACGTTGACGAGGAAGATGACCCGCCACGAGAGCAGGTCCACTGATACGCCGCCGATCAAGGGGGCCACGATGGCGGCGGCGCTGGTCCACGCCGACCATTTGCCGATGGCCGCCCCCTGGGCGCCGCTGTCGAAGTGGCTGACAATCAGGGCGAGCGAACTGGGCACCAAGAGTGCTCCGGCCACTCCCTGAAGACCGCGGCTGACCACCAGCATTTCACCGGTCCATGCTGCCCCGCAGAGGACCGAGGTGAGGGCAAACCCGCCCAGCCCCCACTGCAGGACACGCACCCGTCCGAAATGGTCCGAGAGCGAGCCGGCCGCCAGAATGAGCGCCCCGAGCGTCAGGAGGTAGGCGTCCACTACCCACTGCTGGACGCGGAGGCCGCCGCCGAGTTCCCTGCCGATGGCGGGGAGCGCCAGGCTGACCACGAAGCTGTCGAGGATCGCCATGAAAGACGCCACGATCGCGACAGCCAGCACCTGCCGCTGCAGGCGCGTGGGCGCGGTGGTCTGGCTGGCATCGCTCATGACTTACCGTATCGTGGACTGGATGATCAGCAGACGTGATGCGGCAATTGCCCTGGATGTACCACTGGAAATGGCGCAGCGCCACGGCATTCCCAAGCTTCTGACCGAAGCCCAGCTGGGCGAACTGCTGGACAATCCGCCTGCGTGGCTCGTCCAGTCCCGCGCCAACCGGACAGGGAAGCGGCCGGTGTGGGTGCACCTCGTCTGCGCGGTCTGCGGTTACGAGGAGGCGGCACGGCCAAAGAAGTGGTGGCCGGAGTTCACGTACGTCGTGTGCGACCATCACCGCCCGTCCGAGGTCCCCCCGCCCGCGTCCGGATACGTACGGAGCGAGTTCGACGGCGTGGGCACCAGGTTTTTGGGAATCGCCGACGTCACGGGTTGACGGGTGATCCGGGCAGTTACATTCGGGCTGAAACAGGCGTAATTTACGTAGGGAGGGGCACCCTCCTGCCCCTCGGACGAGGGAGCACGCCATGCCGGACAAATCGCCGCACCAGCAACAGCAGAAAAAAGCAGGCAAGACCATCAAGCAGAAACGCGCAGACAAGAAGGCCAAGGCCCCGCATGAGGGAGCAGTGGACCCCGTAGCCCATCTGAAGAAACGCTGATTGCCCGATACCAACGGACGGGGTGGCCAGGATTCCCTGGCCACCCCGTTTTTGTGTCCGGCTCTTGGCTCCGTGCCCGGTCCGCCTATCCCCAGCCTGTCTATCCCCAGTCCGCCATCTCGCCGGGGACGGCTATGACGTCAGTTAGGTGTCCGTCGCGCAGAACGGATACGTTCATCGGGACGCCGATGGCCTCGGCGAAGAGCAGTTTCTGCAGGCTCTCGGCATTGCTGACGGCGCGGGGGCCTACCCGCAGCAGCACATCGCCCGTCCTTAGCCCTGCCTGCTCCGCCGGGGAGCCGGCGAGCACCTCCACGACGCGCAGCCCCTCCCGCTGGCCCGTGCGGACCACTTCGCTGGCCCCCAGCCGGATCGGGGTGCTGACTACGCCGAGATAGGCCCGCCGGACCCGGCCGTCCGACAGCAGCGCGGAAATGATCCGGCGCGACGTGCTGTTGATGGGAACGGCCAGCCCCAGCCCGGCACCGGCCACCGCAGTGTTGATTCCAACGATCCGGCTTCGTGAATCGGCCAGCGCCCCGCCGGAACTGCCGGCGTTCAAGGCGGCATCCGTCTGGATGACATCCTCGATTACCCTGCGGTTGCGTCCGGCCCAGACCGGGATGGCGCGTCCCAGTCCGCTGACCACACCGGCCGTCACCGAGCCCGAGAGCCCCAGCGGGTTCCCGACGGCAATGACGAGCTGCCCCACCTGCAGCGACTCGGCGTCCCCGAACTCGGCAGGAGCCACATGCGGGGCGCGGCCCCGGATCACTGCCAGATCGGACAACGGGTCCGCGCCAACGACTTCGAGGTCTGTGCTGGAGCCGTCGGCGAAAACGGCACGGCCCTTCTGCGTCCCGGCCACCACGTGGGCGTTGGTCAGCAGGTAGCCGTCCTCGGTGAACAGGACCGCGGATCCGGTGCCGATCCGGAACCGGCCGTTACGGCGGTTCCCCGTCATCTCAATGGCTGCCACATGGGGTGTGACGGTCCTGGCCACCCTGGTGACCGTCGTTGAGTAAGAGTCCAGGGCCGCGCCGTCGTCGACGGGATCTGGTTCGTTTGCAGCCGCCGTGGACATGGCATGCCTCCCTACCGCTGGTTTGGAATCGCCGGATTCGTGATACCTGTCACAACCCCACAGGGAGGGCGGGTAGTCCCGTACGGGCTACGCCTTGGGTGAACGGCAAGGGGCATAACGCTTTAAACAATGAATGCCCGGACCGAGGTCCGGGCATTCCTTGTTGGGTAACGGGGTTTGGTGGAGATGGGGGGAATTGAACCCCCGTCCGATGTCGTGTTGTCAGGGCTTCTCCGGGCGCAGTTTGCGTCGGATTTTCTCGGCCCCAGCCGTCCTGCAAACAGGCGGCTGATCCGGGCTCAGTCATCTAAAAGTCCCGTTTACTCCGATGACAGGAGCAAACAGCAGTGGCTATCTAAATGACGCCAGGATCCGGGGCGATAGCAACCTCGGGCTGACGGACTGTCTTACTGCTTAGGCAGCAAGAGCGAAGTCAGTGCGCTTAGATTCGGCACTTATTGGTTTGCAGACAGCGTTTACGAGATAATTCTGCATCCTCGGCCCGCTTCACCTGTCGCGACTAACATCGTCGAAACCGATCATCCCCGTATTTTGTTACCAAACCGGCGGAGCATAGGTTCTGGACCAGATCCCTGCCGGACTATCTAGCATAACGCATCGGGGCGGTTATTGATTCCAGCCGAAGTACCGCGCGTCGGCCTTTCCGTCCTAGCGCCGGTTGCGTTCCCGCATGACGCGGAGGGCCTCGCGCTTGTCCTGCTGCTCGCGCAGAGTCTGGCGCTTGTCGTAATCCTTCTTACCCCGCGCGATGCCGATTTCCACCTTGGCGCGGCCGTCCACGAAGTACAGCTGCAGTGGCACAATGGTGAAGCCGGATTCGCGGATCTTGTGCGAGATCTTGATGAGTTCCTCGCGGTGCAGCAGGAGTTTCCGCCGCCGGCGTGCTGCGTGGTTGGTCCAGCTTCCCTGGTTGTACTCAGGGATGTGGATGCCCTCCATCCAGAGTTCGTCGTTATAGAACGTGCAGAACCCGTCGACCATGGAAGCGTGGCCTTCGCGGAGGGACTTGACCTCGGTCCCCATGAGAGCGATGCCGGCCTCGTAGGTGTCCATGACGTGGTAGTCGTGCCGGGCCTTCCGGTTGGTGGCCACGACTTTTCGACCACTTTCTTTGGGCACGGTTCAACTCCTCAGTTCTCGGTACTGACTGTCCCGGCGGCACCGGAACAAAGTCTTACTATTCTACGGCAGGTGCACCGGCGGGCCGGCGCCGGCAGGCTGCCGCTTCCCCCACTGCCTGCCCTGGTCAGAGGAGGCGCATCGGGTCGACAGCTTCACCGTTCAGCCAGGTCTCAAAGTGCGAGTGGCAGCCGGTGGAGTTTCCTGTGGTGCCGGAGTATGCGATGAGCTGGCCCTGGCTGACCTGCTGGCCGGGCGAGACCACCACACTGGTGTTGTGGTAGTAGATCGTCGTCAGCGAGTTGCCCTGGACCACGCCGTGCGAGATCTTGACGTTGTTCCCGCCACCGTCGTCCGCCCAGCCGGCTGAGAACACTTCACCGGCCGCCGCCGCGTAGACCGGGGTGCCGCAAGCGGCACCGAAGTCAATGCCCGTGTGCATGTAGCCGCCGGCACCGTAGAAATCGATGGTGCCGGGCGGCGTCGCCCGCCATCCAAAACCGGAGGTGATGGGTACGCTGCCGGGGAACGGGTGGCGGAGGCCAAAGGCCGACGGCGGGCCGGTCACGGGCGGCACGTAAGGCGGGGGCTGCTCCCCCTGGGCCTTCGCCGCCGCGGCGGCAGCGGCGGCGATCCGCCGCTGTTCGGCGAGCCACGCCTCGCGCAGCCTGCGGTCACGCTCTTTGATTTCGGCGGCGACGGCGTCCTGGCGTGCCTTGACGCCAGCCAGCTTCTTCTGGATTCCGGGCCTGGCCGCCTCGAGTTCGTTGTTCAGGCGGGTGGTGTCGGCGATGAGCTTGTCCACCTTGGCCTTCTTGTCGGCGGCCTCGTCGCGGGCGGCCTTCTCTTTGGCGAGCGCCGCATCGGCCTTGGCCTTCAGGTCCCTGATCTCGGCTTCGACCGCCTGCAGGCGTGCTTGCGAGTTTACGTTGGTGGCGTTCTGCTGCGTGAGCTTGTCCACTGCGGAGTTCTGGCTGCGCAATGCCTGGTCGGCCATGTCCATCGTGTCGGTGAGACTGCCCGTGTTGTTGGAACCGAAGAACAGGGTGAGGTCAGACGGAACGCCGCCGGACTTGTACGCCTGCGTCGCTATCTGGCCGATCAGCTTCTTCGTGCTGGCGATCTTCTGCTTGTCTGCATCCAGCTGCTGGGTGATCTTGGCCTTGTTCTGCTGGGCCAGATCCACCCTGGCAGCGAGGGCCTCCACTTCCTTGACGGCGCTGGCCACCCGACCCTGGGCCTCGAGCAGCGCCTGCTGCGCGGCCGGAAGCTGGCCCCGGTAGATCACCAGGTCGCCGACAGCTTTGGAAATCTTTGCGTCGACGAATTCGAGCGACTCCTGGACGCGGGCAGCTTCGGCTTTCAGGGCGGCCTGCTGGTCTTCAAGGTCCCCAGCAAAGGCGGCAGGAGCCGACGCCCCCAGGCTCGCGGCCAGCACCAGTGCCACGGCGGCACTAAGAACCCTGCGCTGGCGCCCGCCCGGGCTTCGTCGCACGGGCCTGCCGGAACTGGTCATGGGCATTCCTTCGATGAGCATGGCCTACACCCTCAAGTATCGGCGCAGCGTGAGCAGAGATGAAGTACCCGCCAGGACAACACCCAGCCCGACGAGCGCCGGGGCGAGGAGCAGCGTCTGCGCCGGCGAGATGAACGCCGTATCCGGATACTGTTTGGACAGGTACTCGCCCAGGAAGAAGTGGGCCACGGCCCACAGCGTTCCGGATGCGAGGGCGGCCCCGATCACCGCGGCAATCACGCCCTCCAGGATGAAGGGTAGCTGGATCACTGTCTTTGACGCGCCCACGAGCCGCATGATGCCGGTCTCCCGCCGCCGGCTGAACGCCGAAAGCCGGATTGTGGTGGCTATGAGCAGGATGGCGCACACCGTCATTACGCCGGCGATGATGACTGCCACGAGGGACGCCGCATTCATCACGGAGAAGAGCCGCTCCAGGACCTGCCGCTGGTCGATGACAGTTTCGACGCCCGGCTGCGAGGAGAACGTCTCGCTGATGATCTGGTACTTTTCCGGGTCCTTCATGTTGATCCGGAATGAGGCGGGAAGCTGGTCCGGAGTGACTGAATCCACGATCGGAGAGTTCGAGAACTGCTCCTTGAAGTGCTTGTAGGCGTCGTCCTTGGATTCGAACTGGAAATCGTTGACGTACTGGGCCACCGCCGGCGATTCCAGCAGGGTCCGCACGTTGTCCTGCTGTTCCGCCGTCACCGGTCCCGAGGCGCAGCCGGCCGCCGTCGACCCTTCCCCGCACAGGAAGATGGCCACCTGGACCTTGTCGTACCAGTAGCCTTTCATCTGGTTGATTTGGAGCTGGAGCATACCGGCGGCGCCCACGAAGGTCAGGGACACGAAGGTCACCAGGATGACGGAGACGACCATCGACAGGTTGCGTCGCAGGCCGCCGCCGATCTCGCCGAGGATGAACTGGAGCCTCACAGCCGGCCCTCCCCTGCCTGCTCGCGCGCTGCCTGTTCGCCGGCCGCCTGTTCGCGGACAGCCTGGCCGCCGGAGTCCGCGGCCTCATCGCGTCCGCTGGCGTCCCTGAGCCTTCGGGACTGGCCGACCACAGGCATCATCGACGTGTAGAGGGCACGGGCTTCGTCGCGGATGACTTTGCCGTTCTTGAGCTCCACGACGCGCTTGCGCATCTCATTGACAATGTCGTCGTCGTGGGTGGCCATGACCACTGTGGTGCCATTCTGGTTGATCTTGTCCAGGACGCCCATGATGCCCATGGACGTGGTGGGGTCGAGGTTGCCGGTGGGCTCGTCGGCCAGCAGGATGCCGGGGCGGTTGACTACGGCGCGGGCAATGGCCACGCGCTGCTGCTCACCGCCGGAGAGCTCGTGCGGCATGCGCTTCTCTTTGCCCTCCAGGCCTACGGTCTTGAGGACCTCAGGGACTGTATCGCGGATGACGCTGCGGCTCTTGCCGATGACCTGCATGGCGAAGGCGACATTGGCGAAGACGTTCTTCTGCGGCAGCAGGCGGAAGTCCTGGAACACCACGCCGATTCCGCGGCGGAGGCGGGGCACGCGCCAGCTGGAAATGTTGGCGACGTTCTGGCCGGCCACGTGGACCGTCCCGGAGGTGGCGCGGTCTTCCTTGAGGACCAGGCGCAGGAACGTGGACTTGCCGGATCCCGACGCGCCGACGAGGAAGGCGAATTCACCACGGTCAATTTCAAGGCTGACAGAATCCAGGGCGGGCCTGGCTTTCTGGTCGTAGACCTTGGTGACATTTTCGAAACGGATCATGACCCTAAAACCCTGCAGGACACGGCTTTATGGGCATGGTCTGCAACCGGCGCGGGGGCTTTCTCTAGGGGGAAGAAGAGCTCCGGCCTCTCGACTATACGCACGGGTCACCGTGCTCAGGCGGGAGTCAGAGGGCGTGTCGCGGGATTGGGTCCCTTGACCGGGCGGTGCGTCTAGCGTTCGGCGTTGCGGTTGTCGGTGCGCCAGCGGATCCCGGCTTCGATGAAGTCGTCAATGGCGCCGTCCAGCACGGCCGTGGTGTTTCCCACTTCGTGCTCGGTCCGGAGGTCCTTGACCATCTGGTACGGATTCAAGACGTAGGAACGCATCTGGTCGCCCCAGGATGCCTTGACGTCGCCCGCGAATGCCTTCTTCTCCGCGTCCTCCTGCTCCTTCTTGAGCAGCAGGAGCCTCGACTGGAGCACCCTCATCGCGGCGGCGCGGTTCTGCAGCTGCGACTTCTCGTTCTGCATGGAGACCACGGTCCCGGTGGGGATGTGGGTCAGCCGGACGGCGGAGTCGGTGGTGTTGACGGACTGGCCGCCGGGGCCGGAAGAGCGGAAGACGTCCACGCGGATTTCGTTGTCCGGGATGTCAATGGAGTCTGTCTGTTCGATGAGGGGAATGACCTCCACGGCAGCGAAGGACGTCTGCCGGCGGCCCTGGTTGTCGAACGGGCTGATCCTGACCAGCCGGTGTGTTCCCGCCTCGACGCTCAGCGTGCCGAACGCGTACGGCGCGTTGACCTCGAAGGTGGCGGACTTGAGACCCGCCTCCTCCGCGTAGGAGGTGTCCATGACGGTGGTCGGGTAGCCGTGGCGCTCCGCCCACCGCAGGTACATGCGCAGCAGCATCTCCGCGAAGTCCGCGGCATCGACGCCGCCGGCGCCGGAGCGGATAGTCACCACGGCCTCGCGCTCGTCGTACTCGCCGGAGAGCAGGGTGACGACCTCGAGGTCCTTCAGCGACTTGCGGATGGACTCAAGCTCCGCCTCAGCCTCCCCCATGGAGTCGGCGTCGTCCTCGTCCTGGCCGAGTTCCACCAGCACCTCAAGGTCGTCGATGCGGGAAACCAGCGTGTTCAGCCGCTCCAGCTCGGATTGGCGGTGCGACAGCCGCGAGGTAATCACCTGGGCTGCCGCGGGGTCATCCCACAGGTCCGGCTCGCCGGCCCGCTCGCTCAGTTCTGCGATCTCTTCCTTGAGCGCCTCGACATCGGTGACCTTTTCGATGGAGGTATAAGTGCCGCGCAGCGCGCGGATTTCTGCAGCAAAATCAATTTGAGCCATGGTTGTTTAAGCGTACGCTATCCGCCCTCACCGGCCTGACGGTGGAACCGGCGGCCTGGGCTACCGGGTCAGCCGCGAGCGTGCGGTGGACGTGGCGGCAATGGTTATGCCATCCGGGACGAGGAAATTGACCACCGGCGGGTGCACGGTGGCGCTGAGGACCACGACGGAGGTGGAACCGTCCGGCGTCCCTGTTCCAGCTGCGACGACCAGTCCGTCGACGCGCCCGAAAGCGCCGCTGCGGCTGAGATAATCGGCGGCGACGTTCCGGACTCTGTCACCGTTCAGAAGCGCCGACGGAGTGCCGCTGGCCGTTTCCACCTGGCCAAGCGTGTAGGAGTCGGCGGCGGCCACGGAGGCGCCGTCCGCGAGCGACAGGAGTTTCTTGTGCTCGATGTAAAGGCTGGACGCCGCCATGACCACGGTGCTGACCAGCAGGGCGAGCATGACGAACCCGATGATGAGGACTGTCATTTGCCCGTCCTCATCGCGGCTGGTTCGCGCTGGCCCGGCGGAGGGGCTACTGGCTGCAGGAGGCGTCAACGGAACCTGCCCACAACCTGGGTGGCCGAAGCACTGAGCTGGCCGGCGTTGAGGCGCATTGCCTCCCCGAAGGGAGCGAAAGGCAGCGGCACGGTGAGCCGGACGGTGACGGTGACTGCCGAGCCCGCCGCCGTGCAGTCACCACCAGAGTCACAGCGGATCTCGACGCTGGCGTTCCCGGCCGGATGGCCGTAGTCAGCAAGGGCCACCATGGTGGCCTGCTCTGCCGCTGCCCGGCCCGACGGTGCGTCGGGCTGGGCCACGTAGACCTTGGCCGCCTGGTCCGCTGCGCCCACCACGGCGAACGAGCCGCCCTGAAGCTGGCCAACAGTGATGATGAAGTACACGACGGGAACCATGAGGAGCAGTCCGAGGAACGTGAACTCCACGACCGCGCTCCCCCTTTGCCCGACGTCGTCCCTCGCGTTGCCCGGGTCAGCGGTGCCTTGGGCGGCGAAGCTGCCGAGCGGAACTGAAGCACCGCCGGGGCCGATGCACAGAGCCTCCCGGAACCTGTCCGCACATTGCTTAGTGAAGTGGCGCCGCCTGCGGTCAGCCGGTGATCGCGGCATGGCCGGTGACCTCCAGCCCTCCGCGCGGACCGATTAGACCGATGACCGGCAGCGGGGCCCTGACGGTCACCTCCAGTGTCCGCAGCCCTTGGAACACGACTTCACGTGTTTCAATGTCGCGGGCAAAGTCGGCATTGAGCGACGTGCCGATGAGCTCGCCGGTGCGGTGCCGGGCGTCGTCCGCGCTGCGGTCGGCCAAGGTTCCGTGCCGGGCGCCGGACGCCGCAGCGTCGATAAGTGTGTTCCGGACGTGCAGGATGAGCGCGAGCTGAATGATGGAGACAAAAAACATCGTCAGCAGGGCGCCGACGAGCACAAAGTCGACAACGGCAGCACCGCGCTCGCGTCCGGAAGTGGCCGGACCGGTTTCGTTCACGGGCTACTTTCCGACCGTGTCCATCGCCTGGTTGAACATGGCTTCCAGTGCCGGGCCTGCCACGGCCAGCAGCGCGGCAACAAGGACCGCGGACATCAGGGTGATCATGACCCAGCCGGGCACATCCCCACGTTCAGGATGGTCCGCGAAGGTCTTCCGGGACCGCGGGGCCGCGGTCAAGGAGCGGCCGATCAGCGCCGCCACTGCGGCGACAAGTGCAAGTCCGTGCGTGGCCATGAATGTCATGTGCTTCCCTTTTCTCGGAGTTGTTTCGTATGTTGAATGTGGCTACTGTCGGCGGTTGCCGGAGCAGCGGCGTCAAAAATTCAGGCTGAGTGCGGCTATCCCGGGGAACACGGCAAACACCACTGTCAGGGGCAGCACACCGAAGACAAGCGGCACCATCATCGCGATCTCCTTTTTGCCGGCGGACTCCATCAGCTCGCGCTTGGCCGTGTCCCGGACGTCCTGGGCCTGGGCCCTAACGACTTCGGCCAGTGGTGTTCCGCGTTCGACCGCCACGATGATGCCGTCAACAAAGCGGATGAGCGGCCCCAGGTCGGTGCGTGCAGAAAATTCCTGAAGCGCTTCCACCAGAGGCTTACCCGCACGGGTTTCGGCCAAAACCCTGCTGAATTCCTTGGAGAGCTCGCCCCGGGCGGTCCTGCACACGCGGTCGAGGGCACCGGTGGCACTCTCCCCGGCGCCCACAGCAAGCGCAATCATTTCTGCCAGGCTGGGGAATTCTGCCAGCATCCGCTCCTCCCGCCGTTTGATCTGCACCCCGAGCCAGTAGTCCCTGAAGAGGAAGCCGCCGATCGCGCTACCGACGGAGACCGCCACGGCCAGGACAGGGCTGAATCTCCCAGAGAGCGCGGCCAGCACTACCACGCTGACAGCCGCAATGAATGCGCAGAGCCCCCAGAAGAGCTGTTGGGCCCGGAAGTCCAAGGGGGACTTGTCGATGCGTGCCTGCGCAAGTCTTCTGCTGAGGGCGGCGGAGCCGAGGTTGAACCTGGCCAGTTTGGCTGTAGCTTCCCGGATCAGCGGGCGGAGTATGCGTTCGAGGGGACCAAAAGGAGTGAGAACGCGTTCCTCCGCCCGGAGGAGCCTCGATTCGAGGTTTTGGGATCGGAGTTGCGGTTCGATTCGTTCCACGAAACTGATGGACCGCATGAATGGGAGCCTGACAAGGAGGAGCCACAGACCAGCACCCAGGAATGCCCCGCAGACCATTGCAGCCGCTGGAACGGTGGTCATCGCAGCACCCTCTCTTCCTCTGGGAGGGCTCCTATCTTCAGCATGACCGAATAGCAGACCAGCGAGACAACCAGGCCTCCCAACAGCACGGCCGCCCCGATGGGCGTGTTGTATGCAGCCACAGCCTCCGGACGGCTGACCAGCAGCAGCATGACGATCCACGGCGCCGCGACGGCCAGCCGGGCAGCGTTGACTGTCCACGACTGCCGCGCTTCGAGCTCGCTCCGGGTCCGTGCACTTTCGCGCAGGAACTCGGCGAGGGTCCCGAGCAGCTTGCCCAGATCGGAGCCGCCCACCTCCCGGGTTAGCCGAAGTGCCTCGATGATGCGGTCAGCTACGGGGTCCGCCAGCCGTTCCTTGAGCCTATTCAGCGATGCGTCGAACTGGCCGCCCGAGCGGTAGTCCGAGCCGAAGTCACGAAATACGTGCCGGAGCTCCTCCGGCCCCTTTTCGCCCAGCTGTATCAGTGCTTCGGGCAGCGACAATCCGGCCCGGATGGCCGATCGCAGATGGTCCACGACGTCGGGCCACACCCTCCGTAAGATGGAGCTTCGCCTTTTGACCCGCCATTTCACCACCGCCACCGGAAGCCAGGCGGCGAACAGGCCGAAGCAAACCGAAATGGGCAAGGACCTGCTCACCGCGAAGAAGGCCAGCGTCGCGAAGGCGCCAAGTCCCAGGCAGCTGCCGATGAGACCGGCACCGGTGACCTTTTCAATTCCGGCAGACATCAGCAGGTCATGGAGACGGTTCGTCCGCGGTACTCGCGTGGGACGAGGGGGCTCGTCCCAGGCCGACCACCAGATGAGGAACAGCCCGGCTCCTACCAGGACCCCCAGCAGCGCAGCCATCAGCGCGGGTCCAAGAGGGCCGCGACCTCATAACCTGCTTTTGCGAATTTCTCCTCCGCCGGCATTGTGTTGGCCGTCGGTTCCAGCAGGCCGCCGATCGTGGAGAAAATCATTGAGGACTCGATGATTCCGTTCTCGACCCGCCTGCCCAGGGAGAGAATTTCCGTCACCTGCCTCCGCCCGTTTGCAAGGCGGCTGCAGTGAACCACCAGATCGATACACGAGGCCACGGTGGGTACCACGAAGGCGCTGGAAATGTTGTCCCCGGCGAGCAGCGGCAAGGTGCACATCTTGGTCACGGCGTCGTGTGCTGAATTGGCATGGACGGTGCACATCCCCGGCAGCCCGCTGTTGAGGGCGATCAGCATGTCGAGGCTCTCTGCTTCGCGGACTTCGCCGACCACCAGGCGGTCAGGGCGCATGCGGAGGGCTTCCTTAACCAACCTGCGGAGCGGTATCTCGCCTTCGCCTTCGAGGTTCGGCTGCCGGCATTGCATCCCGACCACATCGCGCAGCGGAAACTGTAGTTCGAAGATCTCCTCGACCGTAATAACTCGCTCACGGCTGCCGATGCTGGCAGCGAGGCAGTTCAGCAGCGTCGTCTTCCCCGCCTGCGTCGCGCCCGACACCAGGATGTTGAGTCCACTCGCGACAGCGGCGCCAAGGAAGCGCCCGGACTGAGGGGTCAGTGTACCCAGTTCCACTAGGTGATCCAGCCGGGTCGCCTTCACAACAAACTTACGGATGTTTACCGCCCAGTGGCGTCTGGTGACGTCGGGAATGACCACATGTAGGCGCGATCCGTCAGGCAGTGCCGCGTCCACGAAGGGTGACGAGATGTCCAGCCGCCGGCCCGAGCTCTTCAGCATCCGTTCAACGAGGTCCCTGACCTGCTGGTCCGTCAGGCTCAGGGATGTGAGTTCGGATTCGCCGTTCCGGGCCACATAGATTTCGGTGGGCGCGTTGATCCAAATTTCCTCAATGCCCGGATCGTCCAGAAACGGTTGGAGGGCACCGAAGCCGGCCACCGCGTCAAAGACAAACCGGCGTGCTGACTCCAGCGGCCCCAGCGGCGGGAGCGGCCCCATGAGCGCGCGCTCATCATAGTCGGTCACGGCCGCTTCCACGAGCCGCCTAACCTCGGCTGCCTGGTGCAACGGATCGAGACCCCGCCGACGAATCAGCTCCCGCACTTCATCCTCGACAATGCGTACTGCATCCATGAATTCCCCCGAACGACTGCCGCCCCCAGCGGAGGCAGTACATCTGGGTTAAAGCTAAGGTGCGCGCCGGCACACAACAAGAGCCTTCCTACCGAGTGTGGATAACACGAGCTGGAAAATAACATTGGTACCAACAGAACCACTCGCCCCATTGCTAACACTGGTGTTAGGGTAGTGCGCGTCACAGTCCTACCTTCACAGTTCAGGTCTCAGCCCCGAACTCACTGGAGCTGCAAACCAGATGCGGCGCTCCGATGGCGCCCATTGCTTCGGAGCGGAATATGAAGCGGAACCTTATCCACGTCAATAGCCATCGCGTCCGCATCGTCGGTCTCGCACTGCTCTCTGTCGCGCTGATGGCAGGCCCCGGGCTCGCTGCCCCGGTCTATGCTGATCCCCCGGCGATGTCCGAGGTCAACGCCGGCAGAACCCAGCAGAATCCCTCGTCGCCGGCGCCGGATACCCCGGCTACCGACGACAGGAATGCGGCGATGGCAGCCGCCATCGGAGCCGGCGGAGCTGAAATGGGGCAGCGCTCGCCGCGCGTCACCTCTTCCGCCTCCGGCACCGCTGCCAAACGGCTTTCGGCCGAAGCGCTTTCGACGGAGGGGACATGGAGCCCCACGTTCGGCATCAAGGGCCTGGACGTCAGCGGCCACCAGGCGAGTGTCAACTGGCAGCAACAGTTCAATATGGGTGCGAAGTTCGCCTACGTGAAGGCCACCGAAGGCAATTACTACGTCAATGAGGCTTACAGTTCGCAGTATCAAGGGTCGCGAAATGTGGGGATGGTCCGGGGCGCGTACCACTTTGCCATCCCAAACTGGTCATCAGGTGCCGACCAGGCGCGGTACTTCGTGCGGAACGGCGGAGGATGGACAGCTGACGGCTGGACGATGCCCCCCGTCCTGGATTTCGAGTTCAATCCCTACGCCGGCCGCACCATCAACGGGTTCAATTTCGGGAACACCTGCTACGGAATGTCCCCGGCGCAGCTGACTTCCTGGGTCAGGGACTTCGGCAACACCATGCGTTCCCTCACCGGCAGGTTGCCGGCGATTTACACGAACACCTCCTGGTGGAAACAATGCCTGGGTGATCCGACAGGCTTTGGTGACTATCCCCTGTGGGTTGCCGCTTACCCAAGCACCCCCACCAACAATGCGGGATCCATTCCCTCCAGCTGGAGTACCTACAGTATTTGGCAGTACAGCAGCACAGGACCTTTCGCCGGCGACTCCAATGTCTGGAACGGCACGCTGGAACAACTTAAGGCCTTCGCCAGGGCCGGGAGCAGTTCCGGCGGAGCCATCGAGCGCAAGTGGATTGCGATGGGTGGGGCAACTGGTTCCCTCGGCGCCGCAACGACTTCTGTAGACAACTGCAACCTGATAAACGGCGGTTGCTACCGCACGTACGCCAACGGCACCATCTATTGGAATGCAGCCACCGGAGCCTTCCCAGTAACCGGTAGTTTTTGGACTGCCTGGGGTGATGCGGGCTGGCAAAAGGCGGTCGGCTATCCCACCGGGGATGTGACCTGCCCCTACGGTGATCCCGCATCAACGACATGCCACCAGGCCTTCCAAGGCGGGATAGCGTACCGCACACCTGGCGTCGGCACGCACGTCGTCACAACTGCGTACCTGGCTGGGTGGAAAGAGGCGGGCTGGCAAGACGGGCTGGGCTACCCTACGGCTCCTGTTACGTGCGGACTGTATGGCAACGGCTGCTACCAGCCCTTCACCAAGGGCAACCTCTACTGGACCGCCGCCACCGGAGCGCACGCTGTAACGGGAGCCTACTGGACCGGCTGGAAGGACGCCGGCTGGCAGCAGGGACTCGGGTACCCCACCGGCCCTGTCACCTGCGGACTCTACGGCAACGGCTGCTACCAGCCCTTCGCCAAAGGCAACCTCTACTGGTCCGAGGCCAACGGAGCCTACGCCGTAACGGGAGCCTACTGGACCGGCTGGAAGGACGCCGGCTGGCAGGAAGGTCTCGGCTACCCCACGGGCCCTGTCACCTGCGGGCTCTATGGCAACGGCTGCTACCAGCCCTTCACCAAAGGCAAC